>JAPPHZ010000038.1 GCA_028820935.1 bacterium
CCCGGGGTGGGGAACTTCGACGATCAACTCCGGGGAATCTCACTGATCGCCATCATCGAGGACCTTGCGACGGTCAAACTCTTCTAGATGGGCTGACGCGCCCACTGTCTCCCCTCCGGCTGGGTAGAGTGCGAGATAGCCGAGCCTAGCGCCCCACCCTTCCTTTCCGACCTGGTTCGTTTGGGTCGCACCTCCGAGGGCCGGGCCTGCCGAGGGGATCAGCTAAGCTAGCTCCGGTCATGGTGACACCCAGAGTGACACTGGCCAAGGCGGAAATGTGGGCTGACCTGGGCTAATACAGCTACCAGGGGTCAGGGGTTCAAATCCCCTCAGCTCCACCGTAAGGTTCCACGAAGTCGGCCGATCACGCCCTAGGAGGAGCCACCGAATGTCCGAGGTCAAGGAGCAGGTCCTGGTACGTGGGAGGTCCGAAGCCGACGTGCTGCCATGGGCCAGAGCAGCGGTGGAGCAAGCCTGCGACCTTGAGCGCATCAACGATCCAGTCGGGTATATCGCAAGATTGCATAATGTGCTCGGCCCCTGGGCGTTCGGTGAGACGGCTGAGTCTGCTCGATCAGAACTCGCATCGGTCCTGATCGGCTGGGCATTGCTGAAGCTGGAGGACGGTGATGGCGACATACCCGTGATGGGTGGTATCTCGCTCTACTAGATGGGTCGTAGACTCGGGCCAGTTTCGAGGCGCAATCTCGTCAAGAGGTTGCGCTCATTCGGGTGGGAAGGTCCAAGGTCGCGGGCGGGCCACTCGTACATGTCAAAGAACGGGCGCAAGCTGACGATTCCGAACGATCACGGTACGGATATACGCCCCGCTCTGGTTGCCGAGATCCTCAGGCAGGCGGGTATTGCCAGGTCTGACTGGCTGTCGCGTAGGTAGCCGCCACCGGACGTTGCGGAATGTTCGGACAGGATCAAACTGTCCCTGGCGTTGTCCGACGTATCAGAAGTAGGAGCCACTGCCGGAAGAAGTAGCTGCTCCGCTCCCGGTTCCTACGAATCGAGCCACGAGAAGCGTGGCTCTGCCTGTGCGTTGATCGTGTGGTCGGGGAGCTTCCCTCGTAGTGCCTGGATCGCTGCGCCGGCCATCTTTCTGCTCAGCTCGCGGCCCGACTGCTCCGAGTACCACGCGGCGTGCGGCGTGACGACCAGGTTATCCAGCCCCAGAAGCGGGCTGCGTATGTCGAACGGTTCTGTGGCCATGACGTCGAGGGCCGCCCCGGCCAGGTGCCCGGAGTGGAGGGCCTCGTAGAGCGCTCGCTCCTCGATCAGGGCGCCGCGAGACACGTTGATGAGCCGGGCTCCGGGTTTCATCAGCCGGATCGAGTCAGCGTTGATCACGTTCTCCGTCTCCGGGGTCTGATGGGTGTGCAGCGACACGAAGCCCGAAGAGCCGAGAAGCTGGGCCAGGCTCTCCGCCGGTGTCACCGAGGAGTCTTCCATTTCGGAGGGGTTCACGTACGGGTCGAAAGCCATGACCGCGAGCCCGATGCCTCGTGCCTTGTCCGCGAGCCGGCGAGCGATACGGCCGAATCCGTAGAGACCGAGCCGGCATCCCCGAATGCGCGTGAGCCTGCCTCCGCCCAGATGGTCCCACTCGCCGCGGCGGCTGCTCGCATCCAGAGGGAGAAGGCCTCTGGCCAGGGCCAGAAGCAGCGCGAGGGCGTGATCAGACACCTCCTCGACGCAGTAGTCCGGCACGTTGGCGACCGCAATGCCGCGCTCGGTGGCGAGCTCCAGATCGACGTGCTCGTGGCCGACGCCGCCGAGGATCAGAGCGCGGCACTTCGAGGCAGCGTCCAGGGTCACCTCGGTGATCGGGCTCGTGTGGACGAGTCCGGCGTCGGCGTCGCGCAAGGCTGCGGCCGCCTCTTCCTCGCTCACGCAAACGGCTGTCAGGAGGGTGGCGCCCGCCGCCTCGAGCAGGTCGCGCTCGATCGACCAGTCCCGAGAAGGCGTTTCGGGACCATCAACGCCCACTACGAGCCAGTCCGTCATGGCGGGCCTTCCATATCGTTCTCCTGCCCCAGAACGCGACCGAGCGAGCCCGAAACGCAGGCGTGCGGGTCCGGTTGACGCGCTGACCCGGGGCCGTTTACTGTCGCGGTGTCAGCTAGCAACACAGTAGGGGAGGGGTCATGTCGGACCCGGGAAGCGTGATGACCGTTCTGGGGCCCATACCAGCAGACCAACTCGGCTACGTGCTTCCCCATGAGCATCCCTATTGCCAGCTGCGCCAGGCGTCGTACCGCTACGACTTCCCCGACCAGTTCGACGACGACCGGGTGGTCACGGCCGAGGTGGCGGCGTTCGGAGAACTGGGCGGAACCACCCTCGTCGACCTGACTGTACCGGACATCGGCAGGTCGCCGGAGCGCCTGCGTACGCTTTCGGAGAACACGGGCGTCCAGATCGTGATGGGCTGCGGATGGTATCGGGGCAATTACTACCGGCCCGAGGATGTCATCGAGAGACGTACCGTCGGCTCGCTCGCCGACCAGCTCATCGGAGAGATCACCGACGGAGTTGATGGGACCGGCATCAAGCCCGGAGTGATCGGCGAGATCGGTGTTGAGAAGACCTGGGTGGCTCCGGTGGAGGAGCGGGTGCTGCGAGCGGCGGCGCGGGCCCACAAGGAGACCGGACTCGCCCTGGGCGCGATCCACGCCATCGGCCCGGTTGCACCCGACATCCTGACGATCTTCGAGGAGGAGGACGTCGACATGTCGCGGGTGGCGGTCGGCCATTGCGACTCCTATCCCCACATGGAATTCCTCGAAGGCCTCATCGCGCGAGGGGCCCTCGTCATGTTCGACAACTGCGGACAGTACGGTGCTCTGAAGACCTTCGAGGAGCACATCATGAACACCGTGAAGGAGTTGGTCGACAGGGGGCATGAGGACTACATCCTGCTCTCCCACGACACCTGCAAGTTCCCCCAGTTCAAGATCCACGGCGGTCCTGGTTTCGTATACATCTCCGAGACGGTCATCCCGGTGCTGCGCGAGCTTGGTATCACGGAAGAGACGATCAACAAGATCATCCGGGACAACCCCCGCCGCTGGCTCGTCGGGTCGTAGGCGGCAGGCGGGCGGAGGGAGAGGCCGTGGAGCCGGAGCAGGTCGATCTCCTGCTGCGTCACGGGCACATCCTGACGATCGACCCGCAGCGACGTATCCTCACCGACGGCTCCATCGCCATTCGCGGAGACCGGATCGTCGCAGTAGGGCCGGACCGGGATGTGGCCGCTGCCTACACGGCTCCGATCGTGAAGGATCTGCGCGGCGGGCTGGTCCATCCCGGCCTCATCGACGCACATGCTCATGCCGGCGCAATGGAGGCGATCCGCGGGTTCACTCCGAAGGACACTGCGAACTGGGAGGTCGTGGAGCACGCTCTCTGGCCCGTGCGGTCACCCGAGTCCGAATACCTGGGCACCTTGCTGGACGCCATGGAGATGGTGATCAACGGGACGACCCTCTATTCGGACACGGGGGGCTCGAAGTGGCTCGATGAGACCGTCCGGGCCCTGGAGACGGTCGGCCTCCGCGGGCTTCCGGGCTATTCGATCCTCGACGGATACCTGGCAGTGGACGAGGAGGAGCTAGCCGATCCCCGCTTCGGCTCGATGCCTCCGTCGGAGATCGAGGCGCTCTCGACCCCGACGGACGAGGCGCTGGTGCTGCTGCGTGAGCAACTCGAGGCCTACCCCTTCGCCGGCGGGGGCCGGGTGCGTTGCGCCATCACCTTGTTCGGCTCCGGGAGGATCACCGATCGGCTCTACGGCGAATGCATGGAACTGGCCGAGGAGTACCAGGTCCCGATCATCATGCACCAGTCGTGGGGCCCCGAAGAGGTCACGGGGTCACTGCGCGTCCATGGAAAGCGACCGATCGAGCACCTCGCAGACCTCGGCATGCTCGGGCCCGGCCTCACCCTGGTACACATGATTCACCTGGACGAGAAAGAGGTGGAGCTCATCATCGACTCGGGGAGCGCCGTGGTGCATTGTCCGGCGGCGTCCGTGCGCAGAGGCATGGGCGCCCTGCGAGTGGGAAAACATCCGGAAATGGTTGCCGCCGGTGTGCCGGTAGGTCTCGGCTCGGACGGATACAGCGGGAAGCGCGATGTGCTGCGCCAGGCCTACCTGGCCGCAGTCGGGTTTCGCGAGACCCGAGACGACATTCCGGTCCTGACCGGCGAGACGGTCCTCGAGATGGCGACGATCCACGGCGCGGCGGCGCTCGGGATGAGCGACGAGGTCGGATCGATCGAGCCCGGCAAGCGTGCCGACATCGTCATTCACACGGTGGACCGGCCCGAAGCTCACCCACGGTTCCAGGACCCCGTCGACAACCTGGTCTTCTACCGGCAGTCGGCAACCGTCGACACGGTGTACATCGACGGCGAGGCCGTCCTCGAAGACGGCAGCTTCACCCGCTTCGATCCGGCCGCCGCCTATGAGTCAATCGATGCGTTCGCGGCCGAGTTCGAGGCCATGGTCGGGCCCTCTCGCTTTGCGAGCTGGCCCATCGTGACATGACCGCTGCCCGCGAGGAGCATCCGGCCACGGGTGTGGACACCGTGCTGAGGCACGGTCACATCATCACCATGGATCCCCATCGCCGCATCCTGCTGGATGGTTCGATCGCGATCGGCGACGGCCGGATCGTCGACATCGGACCGGATGATGAGGTTACGGTGCCCGATGGTGCGGCGGAACGGGACCTCAAGGGTGCCCTCGTTCACCCCGGATTCGTCGATGCCCACGTCCACGTCAACAGCCAGGAATTGATCCGCGGGTTCGCACCCAAGGACACCGCCGACTGGAGCGATCTGGAGCTGGCCCTGTGGGACGCGCAGTCACCGGAGATGGACCATTTCGGCACTCTCATCTCGTCCATGGAGATGGTCGCCAACGGCACGACCATGTTCGCCGATACCGGGAGCGCATTCTGGCTGGAAGACGAGGTGCGCGCCCTCGAGATGGTCGGTATCCGGGGCTTCCCCGGCCACTTTCTCATCGACGGCAACCTCGAGATCGATGCCGACGAGCTCCAGGACCCGCGGTTCGGCTCGATGCCGCAGTCGGAGATCGACATCCTCGGCGTGACCACAGATGTGGCGTTCGAACGACTGCAGCGCCAGATCGAGGATCACCCTTTCCACAGCGAGCGCCGGGTGAGGGGCGTCGTCAACATGTTCGGCAGCGGACGGAACACGGACGATCTGCTGGTCCGCGCCAGGGAGCTGGCGAACGAGCACCGGGTGCCCATGATCATGCATCAGTCCTGGGGACCCGAGGAGGTCAGCGCCTCGCTCGACGAGCACGGAAAGCGGCCCCTCGAACACCTCGCCGACCTCGGAATCCTCGGACCGCGGCTCACTCTCGTCCACATGATCCACCTCGACGAGCGCGAGCTGGAACTCACGATCGAGTCGGGTACCCACGTGGTCCACTGCCCCACGGCCTCGGTGCGCCGGGGTATGGGAGCCCTGCGGATGGGCCGTTTCCCGGAGATGGTGCGCGCCGGTCTGACGGTCGCACTCGGGTCCGATGGAGTGAGCGCACGGCGCGACGTAGGGCGGCAGATGTATCTCGCCGCGGTCGGATTCCGCGAGGTCCGGAACGAGATCCCGGTGTTCACGGGGGAAACGATCCTCGAGATGGCAACACTGCACGGTGCGGCGGCTGTGGGCATGGCGGACGAGATCGGGTCGCTGGAAGTCGGCAAGCGCGCCGACATCGTGATCCACTCCCTGGATCGGCCCGAGGCGCACCCCAGATTCCAGGATCCCGTCGACAGCCTGGTGTTTTACCGGCAATCCCGCACGGTGGACACGGTCATCATCGACGGGGAAGCCGTCTACGACGGGGGTCGCTTCACCCGCTTCGACGCGGCGGAGGCGTATCGCCGGATCGATGCAGTCGCTTCCCGCTTCGAGAACGAAGTGGGTCCGGGGAGCTTCACCACCTGGCCGATCGTCGGCTGACGCCCGTGAGGGGCTCGACGAGGACCGGCACCGATGTCGTCATCGTGGGTGCCGGGCACAACGGGTTGGTGGCGGCGTTCTACCTGGCCCGTGCCGGACTCCGGGTGCGGGTTCTCGAAGCGCGCAGCCTGGTGGGCGGCGCCGTGGCCACGGAAGAACTCATTGACGGGTTTCGCTTCTCCACGTGCGCGTTCCGGCTGTGGGGCCTGCAACGACCGGTGATCCGGGACATGTGCCTCGCCGGACGTGTCACCGTCCGCAAGCCGGAGCCGGCCGTGCTGCGGCTCTATCCCGACGGCCGCGCCCTCAAGCAGTGGAGCGACCAGCGCCGCACCGCCGCCGAACTCGAGTCCTTCTCGCCCGGGTCGTCGGCTCGCCTGGCGGACTGGTCGGCATTGTGGGAGTTGGCGGGTGCGCTCTACGAGCCGTTCGTGTTGCGTGAACCTCCATCCGAATCGGAGTTGCGTGCTCGATCCGTCCTTCTGGGCCATCCCGACCTGTACGACACCCTCCGGACGGCGGACATGGCATCGCTGGTGCGGGGTCACTTTGCCGACGAGGCCGTGCAGGGGGCCTACATCGCGGCGCCTGCCGATCCGCGGCAGCCGGGGTCACCCCTCGAGATCGCTTGGGCCTCGGTTCCACTGGAGCCGGATTGGGCGGGGCTTCCGGTCGGCGGCATGGGCGCCCTCGCTTCGGCGATGGCCGAGGCGGCAGCCGGGGCAGGCGCGGAGATCACGACCGATACCCCGGTGAGACGTGTCCTGGTGGGCGATCAGGGAGCGGCCGGGGTCGAGTTGGGGGACGGGAGCCGTCTCGATGCCGGCATCGTGGTGTCCAACCTGAGTCCGCGGGCGACCTACACGCGGCTCGTCGACCCCGGTGTGTTGCACCCGTCGTTTCTCAGCAGGGTGGAGGGGATCTCGAGCACGATCGGCTACCTCAAGCTGCATGCGGCCCTTCGGGAGCCGATGGACCTCTCACGCTACCTGGGTCCCGACCATGATCCGGCGGCGGGGTCCTACATGAGGATCACCCGGTCGATCGACCACTACATCTCGGCATGGGAGGACTGCGCCGCCGGCCGGCCGGCGAGGGACCCCGTCATCCAATTGGGAACGCACACCGTGCTCGACCCGGCCAGCGCGCCGCCGGGGGGCCACGCGGTATCGGCCCTCGTCCTGTACGCACCACCGGTTCCCGAGAACGGAACGTGGAGCGATCTCCGCACCTCCGTCGCGGAAGACCTGATCGACCGGATCACCGAGTACGTGCCCAACTTCCGCAGGGCGCTCGTGGACTACGTCCTCTTCACGCCGGCCGACCTGGAGCAGAGGCTGGGCATGCCGGACGGGGACATCCATCACGGTGATCATCTCCCCGGCCAGTTCTTCACCGGACGACCGTTCCCGGACTCGGGTGGATGGCGGAGTCCGATCGCCGGGCTGTACCTGTGCGGCGCCGGTACGCATCCCGGCGGCGAGGTGACCGGGGCGCCCGGCTACAACTGCGCGGCGGCGATCCTGGCCGATCGGAACGAAGGGGCTCGCTAGCCGGCCCCGTCCTTGGTCCATCGCCACGATCCCGGGATAGTCCCGGGCAGCCACGACATGCCCAGTTCGGTGAAGTCTCCGCCGACGCCCTCGTCCAGGGCCAGGACCCGGTTCTCGTGCCACAGCGCCGCCCACGGCAGATCGTGGGTCAGCACCTCGGCATAGCGGTGATATACGGCGGCTCGCTCCTCAGGATCGGCGGCCGCCCGGCCGCGTAGCAGCAGCTCGTCGGCTTCCGCGCTGACATAGCGCGCGCCGTTGGATCCCTTCGGCGGCATCGACGACGAGTGGAAGTAGATCGCGGTGAAGTCCGGATCGGGACCGGAGGCGCCGCAGCAGGTATACACGTCGAACCGGGAGTTCTCGTAGTCGCCGACGTACTCCACTATCGGCTTGATGTTGAGCACGAGGTCTATGCCGATGTCGGCGAGGTACCGCTGGACCTCCCCGAGGAATGGGGCATTGTGACGAGCCGGGATGGCGCCCGGGCCCGTGACCAGATCGACTCTGAAACCATCGGCGAACCCGGCTTCGGCGAGCAGTGCCCTGGCGCCCTCCGGGTCGTACGGGTATTGCGAGTCAAGGCGGTGGTTCACCGCCCACTCGGGCATGATGAGCGGCGAGCCGATCACCTCGCCCATTCCCTTGTACACGTCGCGGACGATGGCCTCGCGGTCGATGGCGCGGACCACCGCCTCGCGCACCCTCCGGTCGCCCAGCGCCGGATGGCTGTGGTTGAAGATGATCGTCCGCCATTCGCATGTCCGGAACGCCTCGACCCTGGCGCCTGGACGCTCTCTCACACGGTCGGCATCGAGCGCGTCGATGAACATGACGTCGATGTCCCCGGCGGCGAACGCCACGAGTGCCTCCTCGTCGTCGAGCCTCCGGAGCACGAGGCCGTCGAGATTCGGACTCCCGCCCCAGTAAGCATCGTTGGCGACGAATACGGCATCCCCCCCGGGCTCGAACGAGGAGATCCGGAAGGGCCCGGTTCCGACGGGTGACCGGAGCGACCACTCCGTGTCCTCGACCCGTTCGTCCGTTGCTACGTCCTCGAGGATGTGCTTCGGGACGATCGGGAATGCCATCGTCGCGAGGAAACCGAAGTGCGGTTCGGCGAGTTCCATGACGACCGTATAGTCGTCGACCACGCTGATGCCCTCGACCGTCGCGGCGTCTCCCGCGGCGTACGCCTCGGCGCCCTTGATCGGGAGCGCCAAGGACTGGTACCTGCTCGTCGATCTGGGATCGACGAGCATCGTGTACGTGAAAGCGACGTCCTCCGCGCTGAAGGGTGCGCCGTCGTGCCAGGTCACATCCCGGCGAAGGTGAAAGGTGTACCGGCGCCCGTCGGCCGACACTTCCCAGCTCTCGGCGAGCTGGGGACCGACGTGAGCTTCTCCGTCGAGGTTGACAAGCTGGTCGAAGATGAACCAGATGGGGAACCAGCTCGGCATCGACAGGTTGGAGAAGGGGTTGAAGGACGGCGGACTACCGGGCCAGTGGAGCACCAACTCGGAGCGGGGGCCATTGGTGGGCATGGATTCTCTCTTTCTGGCGTGAGGGCGGTTTTCGGGTCGTGGTCAGCTAGGAGGGTACTGAAAAATGTCCCGTTGGCCCGATAGCCGGAAACGAAACCCCAGGTCAAGACGGCGCGGGCCAACCTGTCCCCGTCTTTTTCAGCACGCTCCTAGGCGGGCGAGGCCGGCACGGGCATCAGCCGGGCAGGCAGGCGGAACCGCCTCGTGACGTCCTGGAGCACCTCTCGCTCGGTGATGAGCTCGGTCTTGGAGCCCGAGACCAGCACGGTTGCCGGGCGGGGCATCGAGTTGAACTGCAGGCTCTTGCTCTCGCAGTAGGCGCCGGTGTCCAGGAACGCCACTACATCGCCACGCTCCACGTGGGGAAGCTGGACGTTGAGGGCCAGGTTGCCGAACCAGCACAGCGGATCCCCCAGGTTGACCGTCTCGGTGGGTGTCTCGTTGACCCGATCCGTCACGACCGGGTGGTAGTAGAAGCCGCCCGACAGGATGTTGAGCAGGTGGTTCTCGCTCGCATCGAGTCCGATCCAGGTCTGGCCCACGTCGGAGAACGACTTCCTCATGCCGACACGGGAAACGAGGATGCCTATGTCGGACGAGATCCCGCGTCCGGGCTCGACCATCAGCCGGGGCTCACCGAGATCATGGGCGTCGAGCCCCTCGCGGAAGTGCGTCGTCATCACCTCGGCGAACTCCTCTGCGGTCGGAGAGCCGCGGTCGAATCCCATAGGCCCGTGACCTTCCGGCCTCCCCCACGCGAAGCCGCCGCCGAAATCGAAGTACTCGGGCACCCATCCGAACCGGTCCTTGAGCCCTCCGGCGGCCTCCATCTGGTCCTTGACGACCGCCTCGTGGACCCGCAGGTCGGGCGCCCAGCGACCGACGTGGTGATGGAACCCGACAAGCTCGACTTCGGGGGCACAGAGAGCTTGCTCGCACACCGTCTCGAGATCGTCGAGGGCGATCCCGAACTTGTTGATCTCGCGAACCCCCGGCCCGATCTTGATCCCGGGCGGCCAGTCCGCCTCCATGTCGTCGAGGTCGTGCAACAACAACCTCGTCCGCATCCCGATGCGCGCTCTCATCCCGACGTCGTGAGCCACCCGGATCACGTCATCGAGCTCGTCGGGGGCATCGAGATGGATGGCGGCGCCGGCCTCGACGGCCATCCGGATTTCCTGATCCTGCTTGTTGAAGCCGTTGAGAACGACTTGATCGGGATCGGTACCGGCGAGCAGCGTCAGGTACAACTCACCGGGGCCGAAAGCGTCTCCTCCCGCTCCGGCCAGGGTGAAGATGCGCCTCACGGTGAGGTTGTTGTTGGCCTTGGTGGCGAAGAGGATCTCGGACCGGGGATACCGCGACGCGAACGCATCGTGCCACTTCTTGACGTTGGCGTGGATCTGGTTCTCCGAGATGACGTAGAGGGGGGTTCCAAACCTGTCGGCGAGTTCGGTGGCGTCCACGTCCTCGACCTGGAGCCGGCCCGATGTGTTGACCCCTATGTTCTCGTTGAAGGAACGAACGAAATCCCGAGCCATCGGTCCCCTCCTCCTCTCAGCCGTGCCGACTCACGAGCGTAGTCGGGCACCTGGAAGGACGTCCCGGGCTATGAGCTCGAGCTGGGCGATCAACTCCTCGCGGGTGTGAGCCACCACGTGGATGACGAAATGCGTCACGAACTCGGCAAGCCCCCGAAGCTCGGCAACGATCTGCTCCGGCGATCCCGCCACCATCCGCGCTCCCAGCCAGGTCTCCTCGGGATCGGGTGGCGTCTCCGTGACGAGAACGGGGATCCCCAGCGCAATCTCAGGCTTCCCCCGACGTCCCGCCCCCTGCCAACTCGTCTGCAAATGGTCGACGAGGGCGACGAGCTCAGCCTCGGAGAGAACCGTCGTGGGGTGCCAGCCCTGTCCCAATTCGACCGCCCGCCGGATGGCGCGGCGGCTGTTACCGCCGATGAGGATGGGCGGATGGGGATCCTGGACCGGCGTCGGCGCGAAGCGAATCTCCCCGAACCTTGCCGAACGGCCCTCGTCGCGGCGCGTCCACAGGCTGACAAAGGTGTCCAGTGCCTCATCCGTTACCGCACCGCGGGATGCAAAATCGGCGCCGAGCGTGTGGAATTCCTCCTCGAGCCACCCCGACCCCACTCCGAGGATCAGCCGCCCGCCTGACAACGCATCGATGGTGGCGAGCATCTTGGCCGCGACGACGGGGTTGCGGTAGGGCACCACCATGACGGTCGTGCCCAGCCGGACCCTCTCGGTAACCGCTGCCAGGTGGGCGAGTACCACCAACTGCTCGTAGACGTCTTCGCCGAACACGTAGACGCCCGAGGCGGGGATGACGATGTGGTCGATCGCCCAGATCGAATCGAACCCGACCTCGTCCGCCAGCCGGGCAACGGCGACTATGGATTCCGGTTGGGCGAGGGCCCCGCTGGACGGCACCACGACCCCGAAACGAGGTGCCTGAGATGCCGGTCGATCATCCATCGGTTCGAACCCTAGCCCCGGTGGCTCCCGGGCTCTGTTACCAGACGAAGCCCGGACGCCACTCGCAGCTGATCGGATCATCGAGGTCGACAGCGACCCCGGCCGCGACGCGCCAGATGTGGATGCACCCGTCGTCGGTTCGAGTCCTCCTCGGACCAGAACCCGTCCGCACGAAGGTGGGGCCGCGCCAGCGCTCCCACCCGAGGTGCTCGTAGAAGGTGGGCAGCTCCGAATGTAGGGCTCCGAGCTCGTACGTGTCCTCGATGTGACGCTGGGCCGCGGTGAGAACGCTCCGGGCCAGGCCCTTGCGCCGATCGCGATACCGCGTGCCGACCGCTTCGACGTACCCGGTGCTGATCTCACGGTCCCGAACCGCAAGGAGGCGAGGAACGACCGAGGCATGGGAGATTGGGACGCCGTCTTCCTCAATGAAGAAGTGCACTCCTCCGATTGCCTGGCCCCAGAGCGCATCCGTGAACCTGCCCTCGAATGCCCCGTCGAGGAGCTTCCTGATCCTGGTCGCTTCCGACCGGGTCAGTTCCTCAGTGCTTCTCGAGTTCACGGCGCGCACGCCAGTCCTTCCGCGGATTCAGGCGCGCCGGTGTGGCCGGAAGGGCAGGCGGACGACCTCGGCGGCGATCTCAACCGTCTGACCGGCAGCCGACCACAGCACGGTGTGCTGCGCTCCCAGGCTTGCCGATTCCCTGTCGATGTGGCCGAGACCGATGAGCATCCCGACTGTCGGTCCCCAGGTGACGCTGGTGGCGTATCCCACCCGCCGGCCCGAGTCGATCACGGGGAGGGGCATGTCGTGCACCCGGGGAAACATCTGCACGAACTCGCCCCGCTCGAGCTGGTACTCCAGCATCGCCCGCCAGTCGATACTGAGCCCCACCATCCGTCGAGGCGCGCCCCCGGCGGCCTGCTCGTCCAGAAGGGCTTGCCGTCCTACGAAGTCCGGTTTGTCGAAGTCGATGAACCGACCCAATCGAAGCTCGAACGGGGAGCATTCGCGCATCTGGGTAGGGTCGTCGACAGGCGGGGTCGGATCGGGACCGGCCCCCATGTAGTCGGCCCCGATGATCAGCAGGCCGGCCTCCACCCGAGCGATGTCGATCGCGTACTCCCCGGCGGGGCGGAGGCCGTATTCCTCCCCTGCCTCGACCAGGGCGTCCCACATCGGGCAGGCGCCCTCCGGCGACACCCATAGCTCGTAGCCGACCTCGCCCGTGAAGCCCTGCCGGCTCACATCGACGCTCGCTCCGCCTATTTCGGTCTTCGCCATCCGGGAGAACCCCAGGGAGGACCAGTCCTGGCCGGTTGCACGCTCCAGAACCTTGGTCGACTCGGGTCCCTGTAAGGCGAGGATGCCGATCGACGGGCTGATGTCCTCGACCTCGACGTCGAGCCCCGCGGCGTTCATCGTGAACCATTGTTCTTGGGGCCCGGCTACGAACACGTAGTCCTCTTCGCCGAAGCGGAAGACGAGGCCATCCGCCACCATCTTCCCTTCATCGTTGCACCACGGCGAGTAGAGGACCTGGCCCACCTTCTGCGCGACGGCGTTCCTGGGGAGGATCCGGTCCGCCACCCGGGGAGCATCGGGGCCGCTGATGCGGGTCTTCGACAGGGGAGACATCTCGTTGAGGGTGGCGGCCGTTCGCATCGCCGCCAGCTCCTCCCTGAAGTCGGTATAGATGTCGGGCACGATGTACGGGGGCCAGGGGAACCAGGAAGATGGCTCGACGGCTGCTGCCGTCCGCTTGTGGAATGGCGTCCCGACGAACCCCTCGACACCCAGATCTTCCAACATGCGGTCTGCTCCCCGGTGCGATGGCGGCGAGTGTACAACCGGCCGGGCGTATTCCTCGTGCCCTGAATCCTGGACCCGGTCTTGCTGACCAGGCGCCACCGGACCCCCTACCGGTACGAGGGTTCCCGGTACCGCCGGCTGAACGCCCGTGCGTACAAGGGGGTTGAACATGTCACACACCCGCCGCATACTGTCCGGCAGTCACAAGCACTACCGGTTTCTTACTCTTCGACGTCGAGGGAACCGGAACGGATCAATTCGGAAGCGGACCCGTCGGGGGATGGCGGAACGCGCCCGGACCGAAGGAGGTGGTGGCTGGGGGATGGGCCCGCCGGGTAGGCCGCGTGTTCGCGATTTTCGCGTTCTTGCGGCTCGGGGACACTAGCTGGGCTGCTGATAGTGTGAGGAACATCGAATAGCCGCCTGTCCTGCATGTACCGCGGGCCGCTTCATCTGCTCCCGTAGACATGCCAAGCATCGTGGTAAGGCGGGTCTCACGATGGAGGGCGCCGAGTTGGATTACGAGTTCGTCAGGTTCAGCCGGGACGATGCAGTGGCCACGATCACCCTGGACCGTCCGGATGCGATGAACGCGCTTTCGCACGGGCTCGAGCGGGAACTCCATCACGCGCTCGACGAGGCCGAGGCCGACCCGGCCACGAGGGCGATCGTCCTGACCGGAGCCGGACGGGCGTTCTCCGCAGGCTATGACTTCGACGAGGATGTTTCGGGCGGCGACGCCACCACTGCCGCCACGTTGCGCCGATGGCTCGATACCAACCAGAGAAGCGTCGAGGGCTTCATGCATGTGATGGAACTCTCGACGCCGGTGATCGCCGCGGTAAACGGATGGTGCCTGGGCGGAGGTTTCTGGTACGCGTTGTGCTCGGACATCACGATCGCCTCCGAGGACGCGACGTTCGGCCAGCCGGAGGTCCGGGGGATTTCTAGTTCGTCCATCCTGTTCGCCGTGCTGGCCGGCTGGAAGAACGCCCACCGCTACACGCTCACCGGCGACCACTTCGACGCCGCGGAGGCGCTGCGGATGGGGGTGGTGAACGAGGTGGTGCCGGCTGACCGGCTGCTGGAGCGGTCCCACGCCCTGGCCGCCAGGATCGCCACGGTGCCGCGCGACTCGGTGCGCCTCAACAAGGCGATCACCACCTATGGGTTGGAGGCGATGGGACTGCGGAACGCCCACAACGTGATGGCGTTCCTGGCGACCATTGCCCACGCTTCCGGCGATTCGCCCGAGGTCCGGCACCTCAACGAGGCATATCGCCGGGGTGGGATCAGGGCGTTCCTCGACGCTCGCGACGGTCCGTTCCAACCCGAACCCGGCGGGCCGCGGTCTCGCAGAGACGGGTGATCCGGTCACCCTGTCCACCCGCGGTCTAGCATCACGTGCGTCACCACGATCGAAGGGCGCGCCGTGATCACCAGCTTCAACCACTCGGGCATCGTGGTCCGGGATCTCGACGAGATGTTGCGGTTCTACACGGAGGATCTCGGTCTCACCGTCCTCGAACGCTACGAGATGGAGGCAGGACCCGAAGGTGATCACGCCGGAATACCGGGAGCGCGCCGTACGGAGGTCTTCCTCGGTCTCGGGGATGACGGCCACATGCTCGAACTCATCGAGTACCTGGAACCTCTCTCGAGCGACGGCCACGTCGAGCTGAACAAGCTGGGAGCGACCCACGTCTGTTTCCTGGTGGACGACCTGGACAGGGCCCACGAGGAACTGGTGGGCAAAGGCGTCACCTTCGTTACGAAGCCGATCTTCTCGAAGACCCCGGATGGCGACGATTGGGGCGTGGTCTACTTCCAGGATCCGGAGGGCAACTGGCTCGAGTTCATCCAGCTCTAGGCGAGTCCACTCGGGTTCCAGAGGTAGATTGATCGGCGGACCGGCCGGAGGCACAGGAGAGGGATAGATGGTCACGGTTGACTGCCACCTTCATTTGACGGAGACGCCCAGCCAGGTGCCCGACTGGTGGATGACCGAGATGTACCGCCCCTACGGGGGCGTCTTCGGCTCGACCGACGGGGCCTGGATGGTCGATCTGCTGGATCGATCCGGTGTCGACGTGGGTCTGGTGCAGGGCGCCGACATCCGCCGCACGACCTGGCACCCGGACTTTCCTGAGGAACATGAGGTGTTCGTTCCCAACGACTACACCGCCGAGCAGGTGGCAATGTTCCCGGATCGGCTCAAGGGGGTCGTCTGCGTGGATCCGATCCGCGATGTCGGGGCTGCGCTGGAGGAGATCGACCGTTGTGTCCTGGAACTGGACTTCCGCGCCGTCAAGCTCGTGGCGGCCTACCAGCACTACTCGCCCAACGACCGCCGGCTCGACCCCGTCTACGAGCGATGCATCGAACTGGATGTCCCGGTGCACATCTTCACGGGTTGGACGCCGACCATCACCGCCAAGCTGGAACACGCCGATCCGGTGCTCATCGACGAGGTCGGCCGCCGCTACCGGGATCTGAAACTCATCGTGGCCCTCGGTGTGCCGTGGATAGATCAGTGCATGCTCATGGTCGCGAAACATCCGAACTTCTACGCCGATATGTACCACTATTCGGAAATGGGACCGGAACCCCTCTACGGGGCGCTGGAGACGTTCCGGTCGCTGTCCGCCCTCGACCGGGTGTTGTACGGGTCCAACAACAGCGACAAGGTGCGCGTGGGTCGGGAGGAGTCAACCGTCCCGGACGTGTACCGGAGCGTCAACGAGGTGGCCCAACGACGGGGCGCCGCTCCGTTCTCGGACGAGGAGATGGCGGCGATCCTGGGTGGTTCGGCCGCCGGCATCTACAAGATCGGCGTCTAGACCGTTCGACAGCGACGGCCTGTACCTTCCTGCCGCCCCTGCCAACCGGACGCCGCGGTTCGCGCCTGTGTGGTCCTAGGACACTGCCGGGACGTCGAAGACGGTGGGCTCCGAGACCTCGGCCTCGAGGGCCGAGATGGCGGTCTCCACGACCCGGCGGCGATACTCCATCTCGTCGGCCGCGTCCAGCTCCGGATCGCCGAAGGGATGGGTGACTGCCTTGCCCTGGACGATCCGGAGAACGCCCACGGACTCGGCCAAGGGGACCAGCGCCGTGACCAGCGCCGCTGGAACGCCCTGGTTCTCGATCGACTTGGCGAGCGTAGACCCGCTACGCGTCCCCGTCCCTCAGGTCGAACCCACGATCGCGGCCTGAACCCCGTCCGCGATCAGGGCGCGTCCCATCTCGGCGCCGATGCGGGTCATGTCGCGCAGGGTGCCCATGTTGCCCGTGGTGCTCAGTAGCTCGGGATGGAGGCTGAGCCGGCCCGCCTGCTCCATGAACCGGGCGGCGTCGAGCGGTACCTGGCGGTCGGGGTCCTGGTTGGCGAAGCTCGTGTCGATACCGCCATGCACCGATTCGAACTCGCCCTCGGCGAAGCCTTCCCGGTCCTGGATCGGGTATCTCATCCAGTCGGTCGCCCATCCCGACGGCAGCCGGTCGGGGTTGCCAGCCGGAACAATCCCTGCCTCGGTCACCAGCGCCAACCGGAAGGGGGCGCCGCTCGCGATCGGCTCGGAGGCTTCCGCGGGCTCGTAACTGGGAAGCGGCCACTCCGTTACGAAGGGCTCCCCGCGCATCTTCGTGAGCAGCATGTCGATCGCCCGGGTAGAACCCCGCACGTCTTCGAACTTGTTGCGGCGGAGCCCCTTGGTAAGGACGCCCTCGTCCGCGGCGCTGCCGAGTGCTTCACCCCGTCCCAGCCTGGACGCCAGTTGCGCGAGGCGTTCGAGGGCGGTGGTCATGCCGGCGGCTGTCTCGGCGGTGGCGAGGATCGGGACCCATGCGCGGTACTCGGCGGCGCCCGGGCTCTCAGGATGGAGTCCGGTAAGCGCCGGCACGCCGAGGTGTTCGATCACCGCCGAACAAACCGCGCCGCAGGCCAGGCCGTACCGCCCGGATCCGAACGCCGGTCCGGCCACCACGACATCGGGATCGAACCCGGAGATCAACCCGATCACCTCGTCCACCGCGCCACTCCCGCCTTGCGCCATGTAGTTGTCGCCGCCGATGACGGTCCCGACGATCCGGTCCTCGCCTTCCAGGAAGCGGGTCAGACCCCGGCCGCTTCCCACCGGACCCGGTTCGGAGACCGGTCCCATGCCCGCCTGGTCCTCGCCGCCCAGCCCCCCGAAGAACTGGTTGAGATAGTGGACGATTCTCGCCATCGGTTACCTCTCAGTACTCCTCGCCGCGGATACGTGTCCCACCGAACTGGTGGGTGCTGGCCATGACGATGGCCAGCGGCGCCTCGAACGCGCCGGACGGGTCTTCTTCGATCCGGATCAGTGCGTCACCGCCGATCACCCGCTCCACGGGCTCGAAGCGAACGGCCTCCTCGTAGTTTCCGGTGCTCACGATGGCATCGGCTTCCGGTACGAAGTGGACGAAGCCGGACTCGCCCGGGTTGGCCGCCATCTCCATCGACAGCATCGTCGTGGTCACTCCCCGCCGCTCCAGGTTCCTGCATATCATCATGGCGTCGACGGCGGGATGCCCGCCGCCGGCGTAGTTGATCAATGCCCCTTCGGCTCCCATCATGATCGCCAGGTTGGCCGCATGGTTGGCGAGGCGCTCCTTGGCGGCGCGGGTGTCTCCGTTGGTGAAGAGGACCACCCCCCGGAAATCGATGTCCTTGCCGTGGCGGCCGTAGAGGTCCTCGATGATGGCGTGGTTCTGCACGGTGTAGGTGAGTTCCCGCATGCAGGCGATGGCGTTCCAGCCGCACACCAGCGCCCCGTCGAGCAGCTCGTTCGGATGGATCGGCGTGGGCAGGTGGGCGGCGCCGCCGATGGCCCCGGCCCCGGGAGCGATCTCGCCATGCAGGAACGGGATGGCCAGCTGGTACAGGTACACGACCGCCGGTAGCCCGTTGACCGGCGAGGGGGCCAGGTCGTAGGTGTCCACCCGGTCGGGTCTCTTCCCGAGGGTTGTCTCGGCCAGGTACCGGGCCGCCTTGAGGCCAGCGAGTCGGACCGCCTTGTTGTATTCGACCGCCTCCGGCGTTCCCTCGAAGACGTTGGTGGGACGGTCCTCGCTCTCGAGCAGTGCGGCGGTCGGCTCACAGGAGACCACCACGTTGATCAGTTCCGAGAGGGGCGAGTATCCGGCTGTGGATCCGGCCATGTCGAAGACGGCTTCCCGCCAGTAGCGCGGTTCGCCCGGTACCGGAAGGGCGGTCTCCACGACCGCCACCCCTTTCAGGGCGTGGGCGGTTCCCGTGCCGACCAGCCGCGGCACGGTCAGGAGACCCGAGAAGTCCGTGCCGGGAGGGTCCACCTTGATCCTCGGCTCCACCGCGTCGATCGCGTTGATCACCCTGACCGATTCCCCGGGCCGGATGATCTCCACCGAAACGGCGGCAAGATCGGGATCCGCGGACAGCTGCTCTTCCAACTCTCCGATGTTGATGGTGAGGATGCCGTCGGAGAAAGTGGTCTCAGCGCCGGCCCGGACATCGGACACGTCGAATGACCCGACGTCCAGGATCTGGCGGCGCGGGCCGGAACTCATGCCGGCGTCCTCCCGCGCCTCGCGGCGGGCTCGGGACGCTCCCGCCGAGGTCCGGGCTTCATGCGACCTGCGGGAGGCCCAGCATCCGGCGGGCCTGGGCGGGGGTGGCGATCTCGCGGTTCATGTCTTCGGCGATCCTGCGAATACGGCTCACCAGTTGAGCGTTGCCGGTGGCCTTCTCGCCCCGCCGGTAGTAGATGTTGTCCTCGAGACCAACCCGCACATGGCCTCCGAGCAGGATTCCCAGGACGTTCATCGGGATCTGGAACGGCCCGGTACCGATCACCGAGTAGAGCGCTCCGGCCGGGAGTTCGTTGATGAGCGACATGAGGTTGGCGGGGGTCGGGAACGACGCGGTCTGGGCGCCCAGGACGAACTGCACCATGTAGGGGGGTGTCACGTTCTCGTTGTAGATCAGATCGCGCAGCACCCAGTACTGCCCGGGGTCGTAGATCTCCAACTCCGGCTTCATCCCGCGCTCGGCGATTACCGACGCATAGTGGTTCAGCTCACCGTAGGTCGTGCCGCTGCACATGTCGTACTCGACCGGCCCGCGGGGATGCGGAAGGTGGGGAGGCCGCTCCGGCATGGTGAATTGCGACACGAACGGGCCCAGGTTGAGGGTGGCCACGTCCGGGGCCGGGTCGGCGTACAGCGGCGAGTACCGTTCCTCCGTGGTCAGGGTGGGCCCGCCGCCGGTGCTGTTGTTGATGATCACATCCGGGCATAGCTCCCGGATCATCCCGTTCACCTTCCCGTAGTCGGCGGGGTTGCCGGTGCACTGGCTCCAGTCGTCGGGATCCCGCACGTGCACGTGTATCTGTGACGCGCCGGCTTCGTATGCCCTCCGGGCTTCCTCCGCCTGCTCCTCCGGAGTCTCCGGAAGAGCCGGATTCGACTCCTTGCCATGGCCGCCGCCGCTGATGGCCGCGGTGATGATCAGGGGCGGCAGCGCACTCCTAGCCGTCTTCTGCATCCAGAGGTACGGGTCGCGAAAGTCCCAAGTCGCTTCGATTTCGCCCATCGGTGTTCCTTTCGAGACGGTTATCACCCCCAGGCGGCGCCTCGTCGTGGTACCGAGGAATCACCGTACGCGGCCCGGATCACATAGAACATAACGGTTCCGGCCGATCGGGCGTAGCCCGTCTCCCGGAGTGCCGGATCCCGGGAGTCAAGCCCCGCCTTGCGGCGCCGCCGTTCGCCACGGTTCGAGCAGCGGGGTGAGCCCGGCACGGGCTACGAGATCCGCGGCTCGAGCGTTCGCTTCCTCGACGACGGCCGCTTCGTCCACCATCGTGCAGCTGCCGTTCTCGAAGATGACATCGCCGCCGACGATCGTGTGGGTCACGTCGGCGGGGCCGGTCGAGTAGACGACGGAAGCCACCGTGCGGTGGAGCGGTGAGTGGTGGGGAGCGGACTGATCCACGATCACCAGGTCCGCGAGCTTGCCCGGCGCGATGACACCGGCATCGATGCCCATGTACTCGGCGCCGGCGCGGGTGGCGAGTTCGATCGCTTCCTCACCGTTCGACTCCGTGGGGTTCTGGGAATGGACGCGCTGGAGGAGGACCGCCTGCTTCATGCAGGCGAACATGTCCAGCCGGTGCCCGCTGCCCCCGTCCAGACCGAGAGCAACGGTTGTGCCGGCGCCGCGCAGGTCGCGGAGACGCATCACTCCCAGGGCGATGTACTGATGGGAGATCGGGCAGTAGGCGATACCGGTTCGTGAGTCCCCGACGAGTTCGACCTCGCGGTCGTCGAGGAAGATCCCGTGGGCCAGGGTGGCGCCCCGGCCCAAGAGCCCCCGCTCAGCCAGCCACAGCACCGGCCTGCGGTCGTACTCCTCGAGATAGAAGACCGGGTCGTTCGCCGCCTCCGAGCAGTGCGAGTGCCAGCCGATCCCTTTCTCGTGTGCCAGACCGACCGCATCGACCACGAGATCCTGGCTGACGTAGATGATGTTGAGGGGCGCCGGCCAGACGCCCACCCGGGCGCCGGCCGGGCGGGCCTCGATACAGGCCCGGGTGATGTCGATCTCCTCCTGGTTGGAGTAGCGGAACAACTCGCCCGCCAGGCCGTGTTTGGCCGCCATCCCGGTCAGCTCGCCGGTCATGCCCCTGGCGACCGCCCCTCGCAGCCCGACCGCCTCGATGGCGTCCGCCACGGCGAGGGTGGATGCGAAGTCGGTGGGGGCGTAATGGTTGTCGAGCACAGTGGTGACACCGGAGCGAGCGGCCTCCACCGCTCCGAGCTGAGCGCCGATCCTGGCCTCATCGATGGAGATGGCGGTGGTGACCGGCCACATGAAGTCCGACAGCCACGGCCACAGTTCCAGGCCTTCTCCGAGACCCCGCGTCAGGTACTGGAACAGGTGCTGGTGAGTGTCCACGAGCCCGGGCAGGACCGCCCCGCCCGTGGTGTCGATGACCCGGCTCGCCTGGTAGTGGCTCAGGTCACGGGCGGTGCCCACCGCTACGATCCGGTCCCCGGTTATGGCCACCGCTCCCGGGTCGATCAACCGGCGCCGGTCGTCCACGGTGACCACCGCCCCTCCGGTGACCAGCAGGTCGCAGGTGACGTGCTCCGAGGTCGGATCCCCCATGGAGCTTCCGGCGGGTGGGCTCACCACCCGGTGTCCGGTGGCCAGATGTTCGGTCCGGAGATGGGCCGAGGCGCTCCGTCCGAGTAGTACCCGCCGTATCGATCGAGATGGGCAGCCGTGTAGGGCGCGGCCGCGTGGTCGCCCGCCGCGGCGCCATCGGTGTGGACCCGATAGAGCCAGAACTCGGTGGCGATGTCGAGATTCTGGTTGATGTCGAAACGGAGCAGCCCCTGTTCCGCTGCTGCGGCTGCACGGGCCTGCTCCGTCACCGATCCGATGAAGCCGTCGGTGTCCTCGGGTCGCACGGAGATGCGCGCCTGGTAGACCACCATCCCCCCGGTGGATGGAGGATCTTCGGATCGCTCCCCGGTCGCGTCACGGCGCGCCTTGGCGGTGCTGTCGAGGCTGCGGCACGTTGCCCAGACCAGTTGATCCGCCATTCCATCGGTAGCCGCAAACCAGGCTGCGAAGTGCGCCGACTCGCCGTGGGCTTCGACCGCGCCGTCATCGTCGTAGATCTCGTTGAATCCCACCCTGGCCGGGTCCGTATCGTCACCGAAGATGTCGAAACGGCGGCACCCTGGCTCGGTCGCCACAGACGCACGGGCGTTGGCGATCGACGCCGTCAGGAACCTTTCCAGGTGATCCTGGCGGATGGTGGCCTGAACAGTGATGGTTCTCATGTCGTTCCCGTCGGGTGCGTTACAACGCTAGCGGTCTACCCCTTCCCGCATCGTTGGATTCGGCCGTTCGGCGGCCAGGACCGGCGGGTAAGATTTTTCGAGATGGTATGCCTCCGCAGGCAGACCACTGGCCGGCTCCCGAAGGGACGATGGAATATGGCAACCGGAGGGGCTATCTCCGCAAGGGGAGTATCCGGTTGGCGATCGGCCGCCCTCGGGGTTGCAGGCGTGGGAGTCCTCCTCGCGGGATGGGAGTTGGTCGGCCAATTCGAGGTGTTCGGTAGGGGTTGGCCGCCTTTCACGGATGTTCTCGAGTCTCTCTCCAAGGACAGGGAAATCCTGCGTCGGGCCGCCGCAGGCACGATCCGGGACGCGGTGCGGGGATTCGCCGCCGGGATGGCACTGGGAATCTCTCTGGCCATCATCGGGCTGGTCATCATCCCGCTCCGCCGGGGCATCGGGCGCCTGGCCACCGTTGTCAATTCCATCCCCTGGATCGCCCTGGGCCCGCTCATCGTCATGGTGGTGTCATCGTCGGCGACTCCGGTGGTCTTCGCGAGCCTGGCCGTGTTCTTCTCGAGCTTCATCGCGGTGAGTTCCGGTTTCAACCTCGTGAGCGCATCCCATCAGGACGTGTTCACCGTTCTGGGGGCGTCCAGGACCAGCCGCTTCTGGAGGCTGGAGATACCGGCGGTGCTGCCTTCGATCGTGTACGCGGCCAAGCTCGGCGCTCCCGCCGCCATGTTCGGCGTGGTCTTCGGCGAGTGGTTCGGCACGACCGAGCCAGGATTGGGCCTGGTGATGGTCGTGGCCCTCCAGCAGTTCTTCACCGCCCGGCTCTGGGCCGCCGCAGGGCTGACGGCCTTCATAGCGATCGTGGCTTTCGGCCTCTTCGCCCTGGTGGAAGAACTGGTCCGGCGTCGCGACTTCTCCGTCCGCCAGGACGTGCGGGAACTGGCCGATGCCGGCCGATCGAAGGAGGGGGAGAGGGAGCCCGCTTCCTGGCGCGGCCGGCTGGTGGACATTGCTCTCACGGTGTGGCCCTTCGTCTTGGTCATCGGCTTCTGGCAGTTCGCGGTCACGATCTGGGACGTCAGTCCCATCGTGGCCCCCACCCCCGAATCGGTGGTGAGCGACATCGCCGGAGATCCCGGTACCTACCTCTCGTACACGTTCAACACGCTGCAGATGGCTGCGGTGGGTCTGCTGGTCGGCAGCCTCATCGGGCTGGTGGCGGCACTGGCGAGCTGGCTGTCTCCGGTGCTGAGGGGCATGCTCACCACACCCATGATCATCATGTACTCCGTTCCGCTGGTAGCGACCGTCCCGATCATGGCGAGGGTGATCGGTTACACGCGGACCACGGTTGTGGCGGTTGCCGCCCTGGTCTCGATGTTCCCGACCTTCGTGCTGGTCAGTTCCGGTTTTCGTTCCACACCCCCCGGCGCCGACGATGTGTTCTCCGTCATGGGAGCACGGCGCCGCGCCAGATTGCGTCACCTGGCGTTGCCTTCAGCAGTACCCGACTTCCTCACCGCGCTCCGGCTGAACGGGGCCCTGGCGATCGTCGCCGCGATCTTGGGGGAGTACCTCACCGGCCGCGACGGCCTCGGGTGGCTCTTCGCTCTCTCGTACGGCGGTCTCGAAATGGCTCGGGCCTGGGGCTCCGCGGTGGTAATAGTCGTCCTGTCGGTGGTCGTATACGTCGGCGCCAGCCGGCTCGAGGAGCGCGGGCAGCAGCGGATGCTCTAGGCCGTACCGGCCTCCTGCCGTACTCGGCGCGGACAAAACCAGGTGCATTCCCCGACCAGGGGTGGCAGACTGAAGCACCCGAGGCGAAGTAGGAGGAGACCTTTGCGGTACTCACGTAGATCACGACTAGGCGGGATGATTCTCGTATTGGCCTTGCTGGCGGCCGCGTGCGGAGATGACGAGCCTGCCGCCACGACGGCTGCCCCCGCCACGACCGCCGCGCCCGCAACCACGGTCGCGCCGGATACCACGGCCGCGCCGGATACCACGGCCGCGCCCACCACAACGGCGGCGCCCACCACAACGGCGGCGCCGACCACCGAAGCTCCCATGGAACCGACGGTTATCCGTGTCCGGCTGAACTGGACGGCGGATCCCGGATTCCTCGGGCTGTACATGGCGGACGAATTGGGGTTCTTCACCGAGGAGAACGTGGTGGCCGAGTTCGAGTACGGCGGCCCGAACGTGCCGCATCCCGTCCAGATCCTGGCCGGGGGAGCTGCGGACATCGGCTTCGGCGGTCTGGCCATCATTGCCGATGCAGTGTCACAAGGCGATGAATTCGTGATCTTCGGGACAAGGCTTCAAGAGGGCATCCTGGGGATCAGTTCGCTGGCCTCGGACCCGATCCTGACTGCGAGCGACATATGCGGCAGCAAGATCGGGGCCACCCCCGGTGACATAGTCCAACTCGATGCGCTGCTGACCCTCAACGGGCTGGAGGCCGGGTGTTACGACATGGTCCCGGTTGGTTACGACCCGTCACCGGTCGCTGAAGGCTTGGTGCGTGGCCAGATCAACTACATGAACAGCCACCCCGTCATTCTCGACTTCATGGGCATCGACAACGTGGCCGTGTCCTATGCCGACCTGGGCATGCAGATGTATCACGACCTGGCGTTCGTCAACCGAAGCTTCCTGGACGCCAACCGCGATGCGGTGGTGGGATTCCTGCGGGCGATGATCAAGGGCTGGGAGGCGGCCTTCGCCGATCCGGATGCCGCCATCGACCTCATGATGAACAAGTGGGGAGGGGCCGAGATCGGCATGGACATCTCGTTCCAGCGGCCCGTCCATGACGCTCAGGTACCTCTGATGACGAGCAGCCTCACCGATGAGAAGGGTCTGTTCCAGATGGACTTCGATCTCATGGCGTCCACTATGTGGGACGTCTTGGCCCTGACGGGTATCGAGAACCTTCCCAGTGCCGAGTCGATGATCGACACCAGCCTGCTCGATGATGCGTTCGCCGGCTGCGGAGCCTCGCTCCTGGCCTGCTGATCGCTCCTGTTTCCGGTTCTACGGAAGTGGCGCTCCCCGACCAAGGGGGCGCCACTTCCTTTTGTGGATTATGCGCGGGTGCGACGGATCCGAGGTCTCGGCCTGTCGGTGGGAAGAGAGCCCTCAGGCTCCAGTCGAGTCCAGGGCCAGGGTGAGTTCGTCGGCTATGGCGTGGAACTCCGGTGTGGTTGCCAACTCTCGTGTCCGAGGCCTCTCGAACTCCACTTCCTGCACCAGTTTCACCCGCCCTGGACGCTCGGTCAGAACGATGACCCGGTCGGCGAGGAACAGAGCCTCGTCTACCGAGTGGGTCACCAGAATCGTGGTGTGCTGCTGAGCGGACCAGATCCGCTGCAGTTCCATGTTCATTTGCCGGCGGGTCACTGCATCGAGGGCTCCGAACGGCTCGTCAAGGAGTAGGACTTCGGGGTTCAGGGCGAGGGCGCGGGCGATGGCGACGCGCTGGCGCATCCCGCCGGAGAGCTGTTTCGGCCTCGCCTTCTCGAACCCCGCCATACCGACGAGCGAGATGAGATCGGAGATGCGCTCGCGGTCCGGCTTCATCCCGGCCACGTGGAACGGCAGCGCGATGTTGTCCCACGAACTGAGCCAGGGAAGCAGAGCGTGATCTTGGAAGGCCACGCCTAGGCGATGCGCGGCCGCCAACTCGGCAGGCTGTCGCCCGTTCACGACCACGGTGCCGCCGGAAGGCACTTCCAGCGATCCGACCAGCCGTAGCAAGGTCGACTTACCGCACCCGGAAGGCCCGATGAGCGCAACGAACTCGCCGGCCGCCACGTGGAAGCTGACGTCGGAGACAGCCAGCAACGACTCGCCCCTCCGAAGCTTGAACTCCTTGCTCACATCCCGCAGCGATATGACCGGTGACCCGTCCGCGACCTCTCCGCCCGCGTCACCATCGGCGAAGCTGCGGTCAGTCAATGGCGCCTCCTTACGGGGTTCCGCGGAAACGGAGACTAGTGGAGGGCCGGCTGCGGTGGCACGCCGGTAACGCAGCCAGGTATCGCACTGCGCCTAGAGGCCGGTATCGGATCATAGGGTTCCCCAGAACTCCGGCGGATCGCCCACCAACTCCTGGACGGTGGCTTCCATCGCGAACACCATGGTTCCGGGGTTGATATGGCCCCCGATGGTCCGGCCGGTCGAGTCGGCGAACACGGCGTGTATGTGGACCAGCGGTTGACCCTCATACAGGGAGATGTTTCCCGTTCCGCCCGCAACCTCCAGCTGCTCCTCCCGCACGAAGGTGCGATAGTCGCCGGTGTCGGGGTCGTACCAGGACAGGTCGGCGCGGCTCACCGAGCCGAGAAAGGTGATCGTCGCACCCAGGACGCCGTTGGACCGGGCGAATTCTGTCAACGAGTCCACCAAATCATCCCCCTGGCTCAGGCTCACCAGGTGGACCCTGCCCGGATCGAATTCGAATACCTTCACACCGGCGGGCTCCCATCGGGTGGGCAAGCTGGCAACAACCGCACCCGCCGGAGTCTATAGGGAGGTGCCCCACGGCAGCGCGTCGCGGAATGACCAACCACCGGATTGATAGACTTTCGACCCTGCCAGGCGATTGGAGACCTCGTTGGCGGAGACGACCGAGTTCTTGATAGTGGCGCCGATACTCCCCGGGAAAAGGGAGGCTTGGCGCCGGATGATGCGAGAGGTCACCGGTCCCCGGTACGAGGAGTGGGCCGACCATCACCGGCGGATGGGCGTGGCGCGCGAGGTGGTCTGGGAGCAGCGTCTTCCCGGGATGGATCTGGCCATCGTGGCCATCGACGGCGTCGATCCACAGGACATCCTCGACAAGATGACCGCGTCCGACCACCCCTTCGACATCTGGTTCAGGGACACGATCGTCAGCGTCACCGGTTACTTGGAGAACGCACCGGACGAGATTCCCGCTCCCACCCTCGTGGGCAAGTTCGAGGCCCGGACACAGCAATGATGCTCCGGCCCGGCCTCTGGGCGGTGACCGCATGAAGATATCCCGGATCACGGCCTTCTCGGCCGGCTACATGAAGGTCGATCCGGAGATGCATCGCAGCTTCTCGCTGGTCAAGATCGACACGGACGCGGGGCACGTCGGATGGGGCGAGGCGAGCTCGTCCTACGGGCACTCGTACCCCACGGTCGTGGAGACCATCGTCAATGATGTTCTCGCCGACGTACTCGTCGGCAAGAACCCGCTGGCCATCAGGGCCCGCCTTGCCGAGATGCACCTGTGGCTGGACGGCTACCTCGGATGGGACGGGATCTCGGCCCAGGTCATCGGCGCCATCGAGATAGCTCTCTGGGACATCTTCGGTCAGGAGCACGGTGTCTCCCTCGCGGCAATACTCGGCGCCGGCGTGGACAGTCTGCCCCTGTACGCCACCGGGACGACATCGTTCGAGGTGGACCTCGGCTGGCACGAGACGTACTTCGATGATGTCCTCGAGGTCGGGATCAAAGCCATCAAGGTGCGGCTGGGCAACGACCCGGATCGGGATCTCGAGTTGATCGCCCGGACCAGGAGCGTCATCGGTGACGATTGCCTCCTGATGGCTGACGGCTACTGGACGTACACCCTCCGCGAGGCGATCCGCCTGGCCCGGAGGATGGAACCGTACGACGTGAGCTTCTACGAGGAACCCATTCCCCAGTACATGATCGAGGCGCTCGCCGAGCTCCGGGCCGAGTCACCGGTCCGCATCGCGGTCGGTGAGCGGGTTTTCTCCCTGGCCGGATTCAGGAACGTGGTGCATCATCGCGCCGCGGATGTTCTCCAGCCGGACCCGACGGTTTGCGGCGGCATACTCGCCTGCATGGAGGTGGCGGCCCTGGCGAAGGCACACGATCTCGCCGTGGTCCCCCACATCGGAGGCCTGACCGCTGTAGGAGTGGCGGCGGGTCTTCACCTTGCGGCCGCCATCGAACCCGAGGTGCTCGAGTACGACCCCGATCCCTACCAGCCGCTACGGGACGGTCTGCTGGTCGACCCCATCTTCGGCATGGATCGCGTCGAGAACGGCCGCATGGCGGTCCCCACCGGGCCCGGGCTGGGGATCGAGATCGACGAGGACGTCCTGGCTGCCTACCCATACGAGCGGGGGAGGCTCTATCAAGAGTTGTACCCCGAGCACGGCGCCGGCCGCCTGTAGCCGGGAGCTGGTTCTCGAGTCGCCAAGAAGAACGCGAAAATCGCGACGGCTCGGCCCCACCCGCTGGGCCCTCCCCCTCCGCCACCACCTTGGTGTCGAGCGCGTCCGCTCCTGCCCCGGGTGGGGGCCGCTCGACTAGATGTTCCCTCGCACGGCCCGGTCGACGTCAAAGATGGGCCGCAGGTGCTTTTAACCCGGATTCTTAATTGACACGGGCCGGCTGGCCGACGGCCACCTCAGAGAGAGCCCTTCTCTATCAGCCTCGAGGAAGCGGCCGTCCGAGCATGAAGAATCGGGGTTAACGGTTATCGAACACCATATAGCGAGGGTGTGACAAGAACAACCACCTTGGTCGGGGTGCGAGTCCGGTGGGAGCCGGCGACACGGGAATTCCTCACACCGGCAACGGACACCGGCGGAGTTTCGGCAACAAGGCCGAACTCAGGGTTCGGCACTGTCCTACAGCGGTGAGAAGGCGTCTGCCTCCTCCAGAGCGTCCAGTACGGCCAGGTAGGCCAAGTCCCGCTTGCGCACCACATCTCGCTCGGAGCGGCCGCCGTAGTCGTAGAAGCCCCGGCCCGTCTTCGGTCCGTAGAAACCCTGGTCGACGACCTCTTTGAGGTAGGGGGGCACTTCGAGTCCCATCTCCTCCGTGCCTTCCGCGATCAGGTCGAGTCCGTTGAAGTCCAGGCTCTGGAAGATGCCCACCAGCCCCAGCCGCACGCCGACGCTGGTCTTCATCACGAAGTCGATGTCCTCCAGGGTCGCGGCGCCGTCGTCCATCAGTTCTTCCGCCGCGGCTCCCATCGCCATCATGATCTTGTTGGCGATGAAGCCGATTGCGAACCGCTTCATCACGAGCGGCTGCTTCCCGATCCGCCGGAGCAGGCCGGCGGTCCACTCGAGCGAGCGTCCGGACGAGTCGGGCCCGCCGGCGACCTCCACCAGAGGGACGATGTACGGGGGCATGAACCAGTGGGCACAGACGAACCGCTCGGGTCTGGCGGCCGTCACCTGAGCGAACAGGTCCAGAGCCGAGGTGTTGCTGGCCAGTACCACGTCTGGCGCGGCCGCATCTTCGAACGCGTTGACGACGGCTTGCTTGGCGGCGATGTTCTCGCTGACCACCTCCATCGCGAACTCGGCCCGGGCCGCCGCGTCGGCGAGCGAAGTGGTGGGATGGAGGCGCCCGAGGACTGCAGAAATCTCCGCGGCGTTCAGACGGCCTCCGTCGACCAGCACGCGCAGGTTGGCCTCCACCAACCGGGGGGCACGCGCCAGCGCTGTCTCGTCGAGATCCACCAGGTCCACATCGATCCCGGCCTGGGCGAAGACCTGGGCGATCGAGTGCCCCATCGTCCCGGCGCCCACCACGGTGATTCGCTGTACTTCGTCCGGGCTAGGTCGCATCATCCTCCTAGTGATCTGGCGCGCCACCATAGTTGGGGGCGCAGAATCGCTGCTGGCCCAGGCTGGGCCAGCGTTAGCCGACCAGGGTCTCGAGGTGGCCGTCGATGGGGATGACCGCTCCCGTGATACCGCCGCTCAGAGGGGAGCACAGGTACAGGACCAGATTCGCGATCTCGTCAGGCTCGATGAAGGTCCGCAGGGAGGCTTGCATCTTCCACTCGTCGGACACCTCCTGGAATGGAACGCCCCGCTCGTCGGCCAGATCCTGCATGACCCGGTCGAGCCGGGGACCGGCCACGCCTCCCGGACAGACCGCGTTCACCCGGATGCCGTACGGGCCGAGTTCGGCGGCCCAGGTCTTCGTCAGGCCGAGCAATGCCCACTTGGCCGCCGCGTACGGGCTTCGCAACGGGGAGCCGAAGAGTCCCGAGACCGACGACATGTTGACGATGGCCCCGGTCCCGGCCTCCTTGAGGTGGGGCGCCGCGGCCCGCGTGCTGAGGAAGGCACCATCGAGGTTTCCGCTGATGCAGGCGCGCCAGTCCTGGTAGGTGAGTTCGTCGACCGGGACCGTAGGGCCGCTCGGTCCGGCGTTGTTCACCAAAACGTCAAGGCCTCCGAGTCGCCCGACCGCGTCGTCGAACAGCCTTTCGATGTCTCGTTCCGATCCGACATCGGCCAAGGTGGCCGAGATGCCGGGCACTTCCTCCCGGGCTGCCGCCAACCCGCCGGCATCGATGTCGCAGATGTGCACTCCGGCGCCGGCCTCGACGAACCTCTCGGCCACGGTGCGACCGATCCCGGTAGCCGCGCCGGTAATGACAACCCTCGAGCCCGACAACCCCATCATTCCAAGTCCTCCTGTATGGCGCGGGAGACAGAGGATGCCCGAGAACTTCCCGTGAGATCCAGCCGGCGCCAGCCTACATCCGGGGCGATGGGCGGGCACGCCGGGGCCGCCCTGTACAATGACCCGCCGACCGCCGGATCGAACTATCCACGATGGGAGGCCCAGTTGGTCAGCGTCGACTGTCATCTGCACCTCGGCGTGGTCCCGGACCACATACCCGAGTGGTGGTTGACCGAGATGTACCGACCGTACGGGGGTGGAGCTCTCGCCAACTATGACGGGCAGTGGATCGTCGACCTCCTGGATCGTTCCGGAGTCGATGTCGGTCTGGTCCAGGGTGGAGACATGCGGCGCACGACCTACCATCCGGAACATCCCACCGAACACGAAGTCTTCGTTCCCAACGACTACACGGCGGAGCAGGTTGCCCTCTTCCCGGACCGGTTGAAGGGAGTGGCCGTCATCGACCCGATCCGGGACATGGGCGCAGCCCTGGAGGAACTGGACCGGTGCGTCAACGAGTTGGACTTCCGCGCCCTCAAGCTGCTCGGTTCCTACCTTCACTTCTCGCCCAACGACCCGAGCCTGGATCCGATCTACGAGAAGTGCATCGAGTTGGGTATACCCGCCCACTTCTTCACCGGATGGACGCCGATCATCATGGCCAGGCTCGAAAACGCCGATCCGGTGCAACTCGACGAGGTCGGTCGTCGCTTCCGCGACCTCAAAGTGATCATCTCGATGGCCGATCCCTGGATCGACCAGTGCATCCTGCTGGTGGCGAAACACCCCAACTTCCACGGCGACATGTATCACTACGCCGAACTCGGGCCCGAGCCTCTGTTCGAGACCCTGGACCGGTTCCGGTCGCTGTCGGCGCTCGACCGGGTGCTGTACGGATCCAATAACAGCGACAAGGTGCGGGTCGGCCGGGAGGAAGCCACGGTGCCTGACGTGTATCGCAGCGTGAACCGGGTTGCCCGGGAGAGGGGGGCCGAGCCGTTCACGGACGAGGAGATGGCGGCGATTCTCGGCGGTAACGCAGCGCGCCTGTACGGATTGGGGGACTGACCAATGGTAACGATCGATTGTCACCTGCATGTGACCGAGGTGCCCGAGCATGCTCCCGAGTGGTGGGTACGGGAGATGTACGCGCCATGGGGATGGGACGTCGGTTCCGTAGACGGTTCAGACATCGTCGAACACCTGGATGCCACCGGATTCGATATCGGCATGATCCAGGGTGGAGATATCCGCCGCACGACCTACCACCCCGATCATCCTGCCGACCACCGCGTCTTCGTTCCCAACGACTACGTCGCTCACCAGGTCGCCCGGTCCGGGGGCCGACTCTATGGCGTCGCGGCGATGGATCCGCTCCGGGACATCCCGGCGGCGGTGCTCGAGCTGGAGAGATGCGTCAAGGAACTGGATTTCCGGCTGCTCAAGCTCGTCCCGACCTATCACCACTACGCCCCGAATGACCGGCGGCTGGACCCGCTCTACGAGAAGTGTCTCGAGTTGGACATACCGGTGATGATCCACACCGGATGGACGGCCACCATCAACTCGGCGATGGAGTTCCAGGACCCGATCCAGTTGGACGACGTCGGGCGTCGCTACCGGGATCTGAAGGTCATCGTGGCGCATCTCGGTTACCCGTGGGTGGACGAAGGGGTGGCGGTGGTCGCCAAACACCCCAACTTCTACGCCGAGATGGCGGGATGGACCGCCTGGGGACCCGAGGTCCTGGCCGGCGCGCTTGTGAAGCTCAAGGAACTCGGCGCTATCGACCGGGTCGTCTTCGGATCCGACAACACCGACGCCAGGGATCTCTACCGCGACGCTCGCCGGATCGCACGCGAACAGGGCACCGAGATCACCGATGAGGAGATGGCCGGGATCATGGGCGGTACGGCGGCGGAACTGTTCCGGATCACCGCGTAGCGGCGTTCTCTGGCTCGCGCCGGATCCGGCCAAGGAAGTGGATGTGGCCATCGCGGACATGAGCGACCGGACGATCGGAGATCTCGTCTCTCTCCGTGGGCGCACCGCGGTGGTCACGGGAGCAGGTCGGGGCATCGGTTACGCGATCGCTCGGCGGTTCGTCGAGGCCGGAGCCCGGGTGATCGTCGCCGACATCGACCGGGAACGCGCCTCGGAGGCGGTCAAGAGCCTCGATACCGATAGTGCCGTCGCAGCCGGCGTTGACGTCACCGACCGGCGGTCGATCGCCGCCCTGGCTGATCTCGCCGTCGCCCGGACGGGCGGGATCGACGTGTGGGTCAACAACGCGGGCATCTACCCGGATGATGCCCTGTTCGACATCGATGATGACCAGTGGGATCGCGTCCTCGACGTCAACCTGCCGGGTACCTACCTGGGCGCCCGGGAGGCGGCCACCCGGATGATCGCCCGGCGGATGGGCGGCGTCATCATCAACATCTCGACGGCGCCCGCGTACGTCAGGGAAGGCGCTCCGCACTATGTCGCCTCCAAACTGGGTGTGGTGGCCCTCACTAGGAGGATGGCGGCGGGACTGGGTGCGCACGGGATCCGGGTGCTGGCGCTGGCCCCCACCGTGATCCTCACCCCGGGCATGGAGGAGTCAGCGGAGCAGGGGGGCTGGGAACTCGGGGACCTGGCCGAGCAGATGAGTCTGGAGTTGCCGCTCGGCCGCGCCGGCGTTCCCGACGATGTTGCCCGGGTTGCGTTGTTCTGCGCTTCCGACTTGGCGGCGTTCATGACCGGCTGCGAGGTCCGTGTCGACGGTGGCGACAAGTACGGCGGGCAGACCTAGCGAGGTTCCGGAAAGAGGTGGGATCGGGGGCTAGCCGTCAGTGGGGGTCATGTAACGTTGGTTCCGCGGGGTGCCGGTAAGCCCAATGGGAGGATCAGTTGACGAGCCCTAGAGTCTCCAGGAATAGGTGGGTATTTGGGATAAGTTTGACAGGCGGACTTGTCCAGCTCGGTCTGGGCGTATCGGTGATCCTCGACGTAAGCAGAGCTACGAACGAGTTGCGTAGTAGGTGGTTCAGCGGCGAAGCCTTTCAGACGGAGGACGCGTCGCTGTATCTCTCCGGAAATCGAGATGCGATTCTAGACGGCTGTTTCTGGTGTCCCTATAAGGAAATTTATCTGTGGGGCGTATGGCTTGTAGTGATGGGTTTGTGGCTCGCAATTCAACGCAATACTTGGGACTGGTGGATAGCCGCATGGGGGCTGTTTCTAGGATTTGACAGCATGAGCGACACGTTAAGCGGCCTTTTGCTTATATGGGTCTTTCGAGTTGACTTGTTTGATTATGGTTCTCTTAGGACGATTTCCAACTTTCTATTTACCACATCGTTTTCTAACATCATCAGCTTGATTGCTTCAGGTCTATTAGGGGTTGGAGTGTGGCTGATAGCTCGACGCTTCTTTTTGGTCAAGGGATCGCCGCCTGCGGACGCTGACACGACCGTACCTGACTTACAATCGCCGCCGGCGCCGGAGGGTGCTCCGGTCCCCAGCGGCGAGCCGATGAACCCGGCCCCGGTTTCTCCAGAGGATGGCTGAGAACCGGCTTCAGTGATGCTCGTCAGCGAAGTCCCATGCGCGCAGTGCGCCGGGTTCGAGCCGGACAAGAACGCCCGGGGGTAGTCCGGCCAGGTAGTCGTCTACTTCCGCTGCGGCGACGTAGCGCTCGACGATCCGGCGGTCGACTTCGGGACTCTGGTGCAACAGCCGAGCGGAACCGCGTATCTCCAGGCCCCGCATGGGCGGTTCGGCCTCCGCCACCACGACCGACGCCCGCGGGTCACGCCTCAGGTGCCTCGCCTTCACGTCGTTGCGGCCGATAGCGATGTTGAACCCGCCGTGCCGCCACTCGAACCACACGGGCGACAGCAGGACCAGACCGTCCCGGCGGTAGGTCGCGAGCGTCGCCAGGAGCGGGCGATCGAGCATGTCACCCAAGTCCTCGGCGGCAAGACCGGTTCGCATGGCCGGATTCTATGCCACGCGCCGGCCAGGCCTGATCTATGCCGGTCGGCCTCTCTAGTACTGTGCCGGATCAAGCCACCCAGCGCGGAGGGCAGGCAACCGACTACTAGGAGCGACCATGGTTACCGTCGACTGCCATCACTACATCGGATTGACGCCGAGCCAGGTTCCGAAGTGGTGGATGGAGGAGATGTACCTGCCATACGGAGGCACGGGCGTCTCCCGGTATGGTCAGGACATCGTGGACATGATCGACGATGCCGGAATCGACATCGCGATCGTGCAGGGCGGCGATATCCGGCGTACCACCTCGCATCCGGATCATCCCGGCGACCACGGGGTGTACATCCCGAACGAGTGGATCGCCGAAGAGGTGGCGAAGCACCCGGGCCGGCTCCTCGGCCAAGTTGCGGTCGATCCGTTGCGCGATCCGCAGGACGCCTTGGCCGAAACCGAGTACTTCATCAAGGAGCACGGGTTCGTGGCCCTCGCGCTCAAGACCGCCTACCACGACCACGCCATCAACGACCGCCGGGTGTATCCCTTCTATGAGAAGTGCATAGAGCTCGACGTTCCCGTGGACCTTTTCACGGGGTGGACGCCGATCATCAACGCTCCGATGAAGTACTCGAATCCAATCCTCCTCGACGACGTGGGCAGGGAGCTCCGCGACCTGAAGGTCGTCTTCTACCTGGCCTTTCCATGGATCGATGAGGGAATCGCCGTTGCTGCCCGCCATCCGAACTTCTACATGGACCTAGCGTGGTTCGGAGGGGGGAGCGCCGAGCAACTCTACGACGCGCTGCTGAAGATCAAGGACTTCGGCTGCATCGACCGGGCCTTGTACGGATCGGACGGGAACGACAAGATCAGGATCGGTAAGAACGTGGCGACCGTTCCCGAGCTGTTCTACGCCGTGAACGAGGTCGCCGCGAGGCGGGGCACGGCCGAAATCTCAGACGACGAGATGGAAGCCATCATGGGGGGCACCGCCAACCGACTCTACAAGCTCGGACTCTAGATCCGACCCAGCCGGGCGCTGGCAGGTGCCGAAAAGAGGCGCTGCCCCTCCTCTCGGAGAGGCAGCGCTCTATCCGGCGAGGATTCGCTTCTAACAGTCCAGCAGCGAGGATCCGCAGCCCTCGTAGGCGGACTCGAGAATCGAGATGTCGTAGACGTCGGCGGCGTCCGGTACGGATTCGAGCCCGGTAGCCGTCAGCACGTAACCGTTCTGGATGTTCTGGATCTGGTCGAGATCGAACCAGAACAGGCCCTTCTCATCGGTGAGGGGGCTGGTCATCAGGGGTATCTGTGCTTCATGGATCGGGAACTGGTCCTCGAGAACCAGGCCGAGATCGACCCCGCCCCACGTGTTCATAACCAGGTCTATGGCGTGGGCAGGATCGTTGAAGGCGTACTCCCAGCCCCTGATGTTGGCCCGGAGGAAGCCCACGATCGCTTCGCGATTGTTGTCCATGAACTCTGTCGTCGTGAAGAACAGGTCCTGGTAGGCGGGCAGACCCATCTCGCTGAACGTCCAGCTGACGTTGCAGATCCCCTGCGCGTTCAGCGGGAGGGGATGGCTGTTGACCCAGATCAGCATGCCGTCGACCGTTCCGTCGACCACCGGCGACATGTCCCAGCCGGCCGGAATCAGCTCGTAGGTGCCGGGCTCCAGCCCGTTGGCGGTCAGCAACGCATCGATCAGGAATCCGTCGGTGGTGCCGCCTGCGATCTTCTTTCCGGCGATGTCGGCCGGCGAGTTGATCGGGTTGTCGCAGAGCGAGCCGATGCCGGTCGGGTCGGACTGCATCCTGACGCCGAACACGACGAAGTCCGCTCCCTCGGACATGGCCAGAGCGAGCGAGAACGGATCGGTGACGCCGATATCGGCAGCTCCACCCGCAACCACCTGGGTCGAGTTGGGCACGTTCGGGCCACCGTGCTCGATCGTAACGTGGATGTTCTCGTCGTCGAAGAATCCTTGCTCCACGGCCTCGTAGAGCCCCATGAAGCCGGGATCGGCGATCCAGCTCAGCCGCAGTCTTATGTCGGTCGGCTCGGCAGGAGCGGGTGCCGCGGTGGTCGTCGGGGCGGCCGTGGTGGTCGTAGCTGCCGCAGTGGTCTCGGTCATCTCGGCCTCGGTCGTGGTCGGCGCGGCCGTAGTGGTCGGCGCGGCCGTGGCCTGCGTTGCCTGCGTCTCGGCAGGCTCGTCGTCTCCGCAGGCGACCGCCAAGAGCGCGAGGAGCGCCACTACCGATATCCATTTGACCCGCTTCCTCTGGATGATCATGCGTCCTCCTCCTGGTAGTCGCACTCCGACTTTTCGCTAGCTCATTCCGTGCGCGGATCGGGGCGAACCGATCCGCGGCCCGGATAAGCATACCGATGCAGGCTGACCGCTAACCGAGAGGGCCTGCCCCACGACATGATCGGGCGCCCGGTGACCGCTTCCGGCGTATCCGCCGTCTCCGAACGGTCGCGGGTCCCGATCGACGCCGACCCGCGCTCGCTCACGTCCAGCGTTCGATGCCCCGTTCCTCGACCCGGCTGGCGAGTGCGTAGGAGAGAATGGACAGAGCGATTATGACCATCGCCGCACCCCAGGCCCGGTCGACATCGAACCGGCTGAACGAGAGCGCGAAGAGCCAGCCCAGGCCCCGGACGCCGGTCAGGTACTCGCCGATGACCGCCGCAATGAACGCGACTGCCGCGTTGAGCCGGAATGCGACCAGGAAGTTCGGCATCGCGGCAGGCAATGCGAGTCTCATCAGTTCCACCGTTCGCGGCGCCCCGAGGCTCCGGAAGACATCCACCGAACCCGCCGGCAAATCCAGAAGACCGGAGTTGACGAGGACGAAGGTGGGGAACATCGACACGATGGCCGCAATGGCCAGAACCGTGGTGGCGGAGTAGCCCAGCACCTTCGCCATGATCGGAATCGTGGCCACGATGGGAGCGGAGTAGAGCAGGATCATGGAGGTCGTCAGCAGACCGCGTAACACCCGCGAAAACCAAACTGCGATCGCGGCGGCCACGCCGATGGCGGTCCCGATCGCCAGACCGGCGGCGGCTTCCAGGACGGTCCGCCAACCGTAGGACCAGTACTCGCCCGGGGCCGACCAGATATCGAAAGCCACCGCGCCCGGTTCCGGGATCACGAGCCGGTGTACACCCCCGAGGGTCACCCACGCCTGCCATGCGCCGATGACGAGGACGTAGGGCCAGATGGCGACCAGGAAGCGGCGCGCCAGGGACCGAACGGTCCGCAGCCGGGAGTCACCTGAATCACCCTCGAGGCCCCTTCGGCTCGATGGATCCTTGACGGTGGCCGGCCTCCCATGGGTAGGTGGCATCAGCGGAACCTGTTGAGCGCGGCCCGCTCGAGGGCGGCGAACACGGCGAATACCGCGATGGCGATCAGGGATGTGAGAGCGGCCGCCGCCCAAAGGCGGTCAGCGCGGAGACTCCGCATCGAGGTGACGATCAGGGCGCCCAGTCCGGGGCGTGATGAGCCGAACCACTCCCCGAAGACCACGCCGAACATGGCCGCCGGGGCGCCGAGCTTGGCGGCGTAGATCAACGATGGCACCGCGACCGGCAGCTGCAAGCGCCGGAATCTGGTCCAGCGAGACGATCCCAGGCTGGAGAGGAGGTCATGGTGAGACTGGCGGGCGAGGTAGAAACCCGAGGTGATGGCGATGAAGCTGGCGAAGAAGACAGCCAGTAGCGCGAACGTGAACGGCACGGTCTCCTGCGACACGATCATCACCAGGACAGGCCCGAGCGCGATCCACGGTATCGAGTTGATCAGGGTCGCCATCCTGCCGATGCCCCGGTTCAATGCCGGTGCGAGAAGTCCCAGCACCGCGAGTGCCAGCCCCAGCAGGATCCCGGCGACGAATCCCTTACCGGCGTCGATGATGGTGGCCCTGGTGGCTCTGGCGAAGACAGGAAGGTTCTCCAGGAACGCCCGGACCACGGCCGAGAGGGGTTGCCAGTTGCGTCCCAGGAGTTCGAGCCTGCCCACCAGTTCCCAGGCGCCCATCATGAGCAGGACACCGACGGCGCCGAGCACGACCATGGAGGCTTGCGAGGAGTCCCTGGTCGCGTCCGCGGACATCAGCCGACCGAGGCTCGAATGCCTGCGACGCCGGCCTCGAGAAGCAGCGTCGCCGGAGTCCGACCCTTCGTCTGCGGCACGACAAGTCTCCTCACGCCTCGGCTGCCCGCCGACCGTCGAGTGTATCCGGCCCTCATGGCCTGCGCCACAGGGCGCTACGTACCCGGTCGTCGCGCCGTCGTTCGGCCTCTGTCTATTCTCCTACCGGTAGCGGCCGCTTCCGGTCCCGCCCAACGCCTGCAGGAGAACCATGGTCACCGTAGATTGCCATCTACACCTCACCGAGGTACCGGAGCAGGTCCCCCATTGGTGGATGCAGGAGTTGTACAGGCCGTACGGCGTCGAGTACGGCACCACCGACGGGGAGTGGATGGTCAATCTGCTCGATCGGTCGGGAATCGACATCGGGATGGTCCAGGGGAGCGACATCCGCCGCACCACCTTCCATCCCGACCATCCCGACGAATACGAGGTGTACGTTCCGAACGACTACACGGCCGACCAGGTCGCCAAGTACCCGGACCGGCTGAAGGGCGTCGCGTGCATCGATCCGATGCGGGGTATTCCGTGGGCGGTCGAGGAGCTGGAACGGTGCGTGAAGGAGTTGGACTTCCGGGCCCTCAAGCTTGTTCCCAGCTACCAGCTCTACTCCCCGAACGACCGCAGCCTGGACCCGTTGTACGAAAAGGCCATCGAGCTGGACATCCCGGTGCATTTCTTCACGGGATGGACCCCCATCATCAACGCGTCGCTGGAGTTGGGGGATCCGTTCCTGCTGGACGGTGTGGGACGACGCTTCCGCGACATGAAGGTCATCGTCGTTATCAACTGGCCCTGGGTGGCCAAGGGGATACTGATGGTGGCGAAGCATCCCAACTTCCATGCCGATCTCTGTCACTTCGCCGGCGGAGCGCCCGAGCCCCTCCACGATGCGCTGGCCATGCTCAGGTCGTATGTGGCTACCGACCGAGCCATGTACGGCTCGGACAACAGCGACAAGATCCGCATCGGTAGAGACTTCGCCGCGGTGCCGGAGCTCTACCGGAGGGTCAACGATGTCGCCGAGCGGCAGGGCTCGGAAGCGTTCACGGACGAGGAACTGGCCGCGATCATGGGAGGCACCGCCGCTCGCCTCTACAAGCTGAGGTAGCAACATGTTGTCCCGGGAGCAGATCGACTCCTACAACGAGCACGGCTACGTCGTGGTGAGGGATGTCCTGTCATCCTTCGAGGTCAGCGAGCTGCGACGGGTCACCGATGAGCTGGTAGAGAGCGCCCGGTTCATGACCGGGAGCGATGAGAGGTTTGATCTGGAGCCCGGTCACACGGCCGATGACGTCCGGGTGCGCCGCATCAAACGTCCTTCGCTGCACCACGACCTGTACATGTCGATGCTGCATCACCACGCCATCCTCGACATGGTCGCGCAGCTCATCGGCCCGTCCATCCGGTTCACGGGCGAGAAGCTGAACATGAAGTCCGCGGAGTTCGGCAGCGTGGTGGAGTGGCATCAGGACTGGGGCTTCATGCCGCACACCAACGACGACCTTCTGGCCGTGGGCATCGCCATCGACGACACGACCACGGAGAACGGCGCCCTGCTCGTGATCCCCGGCTCCCACCGCCACCCGGTCTACAACCACCACGAGGACGGATACTTCGTCGGCGCGGTCGGCCGCGAGCACTTCGACCCGGCGGACGCGATTCCCGTAGAGGTCCCGGCCGGCGGGATATCCATCCATCACATCCGCATGTTGCACGGGTCCCCGCCCAACACGTCCGATCGCCCGCGGCGCGTGTTGTTCCTCGAACTGGCGGCCGCGGACGCCTGGCCGTTGTTCGGCCTCGGCAATTGGGACACCTGGAGTACATGGGACGAGTACAACGCGTGCCTGCTGAGGGGAGAACCTGTCGTGGAGCCGCGGATAGCGGACGTCCCGGTGAGGCTGCCCCATCCGTCCCGGCCCTGGCCGGGTTCGATATACGCCCTCCAGGAGAACCTGTCGTCCTCCGCATTCTCCGAGTAGGACGGCCTGTGGCCGGGTCGTGCCAACGCCCACCATGTCCGTACCCATGCCAGTCCGCCGACTCTCGATCCACTAGGAGCTAGGGACATGCAAGGCTCGCCCGGGCTCGACGCGATGCTCAAACCCGAGTCGATAGCGGTCGTCGGCGCCTCCCGTGACAAACCGGGTGCGAGCTGGGTGGACATGTTCGGCCAACTGGTCGACTTCGGCTATCGCGGCCGCCTCTACCCGATCAACCCGAAGGCCGACGTCATCCGAGGCCACAAGGCCTATGCCGGCCTCACCGACCTTCCGGAGCCGGTGGATCTCGTGATAATCGGCCTCTCAGCCCGCATCGTCCCCTGGATTCTCCGCGACTGCGTTGCCACCGGGAACCGCAACGTTCACATCTTCTCGGCCGGTTTCGGCGAGACGGGTGAGGAGCAGGGGAAAGCTCTCCATGACGAGATCACGCAGATCGCGGTCGACGGTGGTCTACGGGTGATCGGTCCCAACAGCATGGGTGTCTTCTCGCCGAGACTCCGGTTGGTCACCTGGGCCGGGGCGCCGGAGGCGGTCGGATCGGTCGGGATTCTCACCCAGAGCGGCGGCTTCGCCGACGGGATCATCGGGTACGGCTCCCAGATCGGGCTCTCGTTCAGCACCGTCGTCAACTACGGAACGGGCCTGACGGTCGATGCATCGGATCTGGTGGAGTACCTCTCGGACGATCCGGAGACGGACGCCATCGGGGTGTATCTGGAAGGAGTCGCCGACGGCCGCCGGCTCCTCGAGGCCGTCGCCCGGACGACCCCGGACAAACCGGTCGTCATGGTGAAGCCGGGCGCCAGCCGGGCCGCCCGCCGGACCGCTGCCTCCCACACGGGCTCCCTGGCGGGCGACGACCGCATCTGGCAGGGGTTCTTCGCGCAGAGCGGAGCGATCCGGGTCGATACGGTCCAGGACATGGCGCACACGATCGACGCCCTGAAACGGCTCCCGCGGCCGGCCGGGCACGGAGTCGCCATCGTGGGCACGGGAGGGGGGAGCAGCGTGGTGGCGGCCGACGCATGCAGCCGAGCCGGCCTTGAGGTTCCGCCGCTGTCCGCCGAGGCCCGGGCCGAGCTTCGTGTGACCATTCCTGCGGCCGGCAACATCATCACGAATCCGGTAGACGCGCACGATGTCATGACCGACCCGGCGCAGATGCCTCCCGTGCTGGAGGTGCTCAGCTCGCAGGACTATCTCGACATGGTGGTCGTGTACTTCCACGTCGACTGGATGTACGACGTGGCGCCCGACCGCATAGCCGCGCTGGCCACCTTCCTCGCCAAGTCGGGCTCCGCGCACATGAACGGCAAGCCGCTGGTAGCAACATGGCGCTCCTACCGTTCGGGACCCGAGTACCGCACGGTCATCCGGGAGATGCGGCAAATACTTCTCGACGGAGGCATCCCGGCGTTCCCGGACATCGACTCCACGGCCCGAACCCTGGCCCGGCTGGCCGACTACTCAGGTTTCGTGACCGCGGCGAAGGCAACATGATGGAGACCGGGGCCGATCTGTCGGGTCGAGCGGGCGACACGCGGTCATTGTCGGAGTTCGAGAGCCGCAAGATCCTCGTCAGCTATGGCATTCCCGTGGTGGCGACGACCCTCGTCACCACGCAGCAAGAGGCTGTGGACGCGGCCACCGGCACCGGATACCCCGTGGTGTTGAAGGGATGCGGCGCCGGTCTGACCCACAAGTCGGAGGCCGGAGTCGTCAAGCTGAACCTCAACACAGGCGCCGAAGTCGCATCGGCGTTCACAGCCATCGAGACCGCCGCAGCCGGAGCGCTGGACGGCATCCTGGTGCAGCCCCAGATCAAAGGAACCCGTGAGTTGGTGGCCGGCATGATCCGGGACCCCCAGTTCGGCCCCTGTGTGATGTTCGGCCTGGGCGGCATCTTCACCGAGGTCCTGGACGACGCCTGCTTCCGGATAGCCCCGTTAGAGGAACGCGACGCACTGGCGATGATGGACAGCACCCGAGGCTCGGCAATCCTCGGCCCCGTCCGCGGCACCGCTCCCGCAGACCGCTCCGCCCTGTCAAGAGTCCTGATATCCCTAGGCCGCATCGGCCTGGAGCACGACCAGGTCGAAGCGATCGACGTCAACCCCCTCCTACTCCAGGAGAACGGCGCCCCCGTGGCAGTAGATGCCGCCATCTGGCTAACTCTGTAGGGCTATGCCGAATGGCGAGCCACATGCTGGTGTCAGTGTGGCTGAGCCAGGTTGACCGTGATCGTCATATTGAGGGCTGCTGCGGCTCGGTGGAGGGTCGTGAGCGTGGCCCTCGTGCCGCCGGATTCGAGGCGGGCAACCGCGGCTTGGCTCGTCGACATACGAGCGGCAAGGTCGCGCTGTGTCAGCCCCGCGGCTTCTCGCGCGTCGCGGACCTTCTCACCCACCTCCAGAGCTAGACGAGCCGCGGTGAGGGCCTCGTCGAACTCGACGCGTTCGTCGGCGCTCATCGTGTTGAGCCGTCTGTCTCGCAGTTCCTCAATCGTTGGACGCGCCATCACTCCTCCTCGGCTGCATGTCCTTCAGCAAGACACCGTCGCATCGCCCGGCGAGCCCGCCGGACTTCGGCCCGCTCATTCTGCCGCTGCTTGCGGAACGTAGTCAATAGAACGATCCGCCGGTTCTCCGCGAAGCAGAACGTGATCCGCCGCGCGACTCGGTCGAGGCTGATCCGAAGCTCGAAGAGCCCGTCGCCTAGCGCACGCGAGGCCGGGAACCGCAGACGGTTGCCATCCTCGGCGAGTCGTTCCACGGCCGCCACCACCTTCGCGAAGTCTTTCACAGAGAGCGACTCGATCCATCGCTCGACTTCCGGCTCGACCTCTACCGACCATATGATATCACTAATGATATCAAACCACTACGACACGGTGCTGCGGCCCCGTGGAGGGTCGTGATCGTGGCGCCGGGCTCGGGCATGTCAGGGAGCCAGGCGGCGGTTGCCGCCGCGAAGCCGGTGTTCGGGTAGCGTGTGCCTCGTAAGCAAGCAGAAGCGCGCCGAGCGCGTTCCCTCCTGTGGGCGAGTCCCAAGACCACGGGGACGGCGAGAGGTACCGTGACCACGACCAGCACCGATGTTCTCAATGTAAGAGCGACAGCGCGCCGGAATAGGCGGCGCCGCCGGGTCTCCTACGTTTTCTATTCGGTCCTGGGGATGTTGCTGTTCCTGCTGTACTGGCAGCTGCTGGCCGCGCCCTTCTCGCCCCTCTCCTCCCTCATCCCGACGCCGATCGAGGCCTCCACCCACTTCCGGGACAACCTGATGTTCAGCGAGCCGATGAAGGAGAACTTTGTTCACGCCTGTCCGGACCTATCGGCAGATCTGGAGTTCAAGAGGGGTCGGCTGGACAGCCTTCCCGATCGCTGTTTCGGGTACCTTCCCCATCTGCTGCACACCACCCGCAACATCCTGATCGCAGTCGCGCTGGGGACCGTCATCGGCTTGGCGGTCGGGCTGAGTAGTCTGCTCATGCCGTGGATAGCCGATGTGGTCACGCCGGTGACCGGTTTCTTCGGGACGACCCCCATCTTCATCGTGGCGCCTTTCTTCGTGATCTGGTTCGGGATCGATTACCCCCTGTTGACCACCATCGGGGTGGTCGCCTTCTACACCACCCTTCTGATGTATTTCTTCACCCGGCGGGCGGCCGAGAACATACCGGTGGGGATCATCGAATCAGCCCTCACGCTGGGAGGGGACCGCCGCACGATCTTCCGTTGGGTCTATCTGCGGGGAACGATTCCGGAGATCGCGGGGGGCTTCCGGATCACGCTGGGAGGCGCTTGGGGTCTGGGGACGCTGGTGGAGGTGCTCGGACCACAGATGGGAGGAGGGTTCCTGATCCGCATGTGGAGCTACGTGATGGGCCACGCTGGTGGGCCGACCGCGGTGGTCGCTCTGATCCTCTTCTTCGGCGTGCTGGCTGCGGCGGTCGACGGGATCCTGGTACTGGCAATACGCTCCCTCACCAGATGGTCTGAGGGCGGCCGCCAACTGGCCTTGTAGGCAAGGGGAAGGCGACGACGGTTTGAATCAGCAGCCTGTGCTCCTCCGAGCCCTCTTCTGGATTGGATGGCTGATCTGGGCTGTCCTGACCCCGTGGTTGCTCGTTCAGCTGCCTGACAGCCTTCCCTTCGTCACCTGGACACATGGCGAGGGCGTGATCACCGTCACGTGGTCTTACCTCGTTTCCGGGTCGGTGCTGTTCTTGGCCTGGCCGGTTGCGTTCCGCACGACCCGGGTCAAGGACATTCTGATCAGGGCGGGACGGGGAATAGCGGCGTGGCCGGACATGCTGTGGGCCGGCATGCGCCGCAGTCCCCTCTTCTTCCTCTCTTGGGTGTTGTTGATGCTGGCGTGGCAGGTGGCGTCTTACATCGTGCCTCACGGGACTCTCGAGCATCCCCTGGTTCCCGGATGGGAGTACGTGTTCGGTGACACCCTCTTCGGAATGTCCAAGTACTGGACCGTCCGCGGGATTGACCTCGGCTCCGTCAGCTTTAACGTCGAGGGACTGGCGCCCCTTCCCATCCTCCGTGGCGAGGCGACCTGGTTGGGTGCGTTCCTCGCCATCGCCTATCACTCCGGTGTGACGCTCCTCAGGCTGCTGTGCGGCCTGGTACTCGGCATGACGCTCGGCCTCCTGACCGGTCTGCTCCTTCCCTACTGGCCGGCTGTGCGCAAGACCGCGTGGGCGCCCATGAACTTCCTGCGGATGATCCCCCTCCTGGTGGCGGCTCCGTGGTTGCAGCTTGTCCTGGGCCGCCGCTTCCTGGGCATCACCATCTACATCGCCTTCGGGGTGTGGATAATCCTGGTGGTGGCCACCATGAATGCGGTATCCAACGTGCCCGACCGGTACATCGAGAGCGCCCGTACCCTGGGCGCCTCCCGGCTGCGCACCTACTACAGAGTGATAGTGCCCGGGTCGATTCCGGAACTGCGCACCGCCCTCCTGCTCGCCATGGGAGGGAGCTGGTCACTGGCGATCGTCGCCGAGTTCCTGGGCTTCGGTTCCGGGCTGGGGCACCTGGCTGACGCGGCGGTGCAAGGAACCAACACCGCCCAGCTGTTGGTGGTGACGTTCATCGTGGCCCTCTATGCCCTCACGACTTTCTTCCTCCTCAACGAGGGATTCAAGAAGCTGATCAGCTGGGTGCCCCAACGCACCACCGGCAAGACGGACATCAGAAAGGTAGCCGGAGCGGCAACAGGGATGTGATAGCCGAGCCCACCGCGCCGGCAAGGTCTCGGCCGCTGAGTCTGTCGAAACTGCGAGGTAACAAGGGAGAGGGCGCAGCCAGACTGCCGGCGACTGCCACGCATTGAGGCTTTCGGCTTGGTCGTACGGCTGATCGGGATTGACACCCCGCTTGCTCTGTGGACTGTTACAACGCCTCGTGCATCTGGCGGGTGATCGACCACATTTCTATGTCGTGAAACCGGCCATCGAGGAACGCCAGTGAGCGCATCACACCCTCCTGGGTGTAGCCGCACTTCTCTGCCACCCGCCGCGATGCGAGATTGTCCGGATGGATACTGAGCTGGAGTCGGTCCATCAGCTTGGTCGAGAACAAGTACTCCGTGAGCAGCCCTAGGGCCTCGGTTGCATAGCCTTTCCCGGAATACTGCTCGCCGAACACCTGGTAGTTGATCTCGTAGCCGTAGAAGTAGTAGGTGATGGGAATGAAGCCGACCCACCCGACAATGTCGGCGGCCGCATCGATCATGAGCAGCACTCCGGAGTCGTCGGACCAGTAGCCGTCCCGCTCGAACCGGCTGCGGATGTCCGTTTCGGACTTGAGAACGTGGCCGAGAGCACCGCGCATGTCGAGGTCGTTCAGTAGCTCGATCAAGCCGTCGATGTCGGAACTGCGCACGAGGCGAAGGCTGATCAGATCTCCTCGCAAGGGCGGCACCTAATCCTCCCGGTCGGGTCGATTCCCACCACGCTTCTTCGTGGGCCAGTGCATCGTTCGCCAGGGTGTGCCGGCTGTTCCCACCAGGCTCGGAATCGTGACGGAGATCCTGACCGCACCGGCTCGGCTCTGACCCCTCCGCAGGGTAGCCGCCGTTGTTGTGGCTATAGCTCCATGGGATTGTTCCGATGGCCGTGAGAGCGGGGCTGGAGGGTCGTCCGGGTCTATTCGATGGTGAGGCTTGAGAGGATTGAGTTCGCCTCCTGGGTAAGGGGGTGGCGGTGGTGGTAGGAGCCGATCGCGGCGTGGAGGCAGAAGGCCCGACCGGCCGAGTGGAAGAATCGTTGGAGGCCGGCCTGTTCTCGCATGGGCCGCCGGAGTGCGTTGGGATCGAAGTCGTCGGGTTGTAGTTCGGCGGGGACGCCGTGGTGCTCGAACAGCATGGAGCCGACTGCGCCGGGATCGAACTCCACGAGTGCGATGAAGACGCCTGCCGGTCCCATGGCCTCTAACGCCTCGGAGCCGTAGTCGTCACGCTCGTTCGGTAGCCAGGAGTTGGCCGCGTGCAGAACGATCAAGCCGTCGCCAGGCGGCGCCGGGCCGGCGTCGGTCTTGTCGGCGTCCTGCTGCAGGGACAGTTCGGCTTCCCAGCCGGTCGGCACGGCCAGACCAATCCCGTATGCGGAGAGGCGGTGCATGCTGTCAGGTCACCAGGGCGACCGCGGACAGGGCTGCCAGCAGGGCGGAAGCGAGAGCGCCGAGGCGCCTGGCCCTCTGCGCGAGGTTGTCGAGCCGGTGATGCAGCCTGGCGAGGTCCGCAGCGTTCCTGACCCGGCCATTCAGTGTCACGGTGAGCCCCCGTATCGCGCCGAAGGCCGCGCCTACCAACAGTCCACTCATCGGGTCACGGGTCAGCAGGGCGGCCAGCATGAACATGGGAACGAGGGCCGTGTTGACCGCTGTGACGACCGCGGCACCCAGTTGGAGCCCGTAGCCCCAGCCGTATACCCACGGCCGGAAGGCCGAGAGCCAGTCCTCGTTGACCTGGCGACGGATGGGGAACCGGCGTACCTTCAGATCCCACACCGCGGCAACCACTCCGGCCAGGGCTAGCGCGGACAGGCGCCAGGTCTCGTCGAGGGTGACGGGTAGGGCTCGCCTGGCTGCGCCTAGGACGGCGCCCAGAGATGCTCCGCCGACCAGCGTCCCGGCCACCAGCCACGTCACGGTCAGTGGCCAGCGGTTGCCCCGGGCCCGCTCGCCGAGCGGGCTGATGCTCGTGAGCATCGAAAGGCCTCAGGGCGACCAGGTGGAGCGGAATCCGGCAACGACCGCGGCGGCGACGCCTACCGCGAAAGAAGTGATCACTGTTCGGGGGGCAGGTTGCGACGGGTGTCCGTGTCGCCGGTGCCGGGTTCGGGGTTGACGCTCGGATGGTCCCGACCGATGCCGGCCGCCGCGAGAGCCTCATCGGCGCGCCTTGCCCGGTCCCGGCCCGAGGTCGTGCCGCGTTCCGGGTCGATCTCACGGAGGTAGTCGCCCAGGGCCGTCCGGAGCATGTTCCGCATCTGGTCCCAGTTGGCGGCGGTGCCTGAACCCACCATCCGGTTGTTCGTACCGTCGACCAGCGCGAAGTACGGTGATCCGGGAACGTCATAGTCCTGCCACGCCGCGCTGGACAGCACCGTCTTGACACCCGGCGGTGCCAGGGCGGCAAAGGCGGTCTCCGACTCGAGGGGCGGATCCTGACCGACGATGACGAGCCGGGTCCTGGCGTCCGAGAGGTCGAGGTCGGCTTCGGCGAAGGCCGTCCAGAACGTCTCGCACGTCCGGCAACCCGACGAGAGAAACGCCAGAAGTGTCAGGCCGCGAGCGTCGGTGACGCTGATCTTGATGGGGTTCCCACCGGGAGATGTGCCGACGATGTCGTGCGCGGCCCCGTCCGGTGGGGGGCGCAACTCCACGGGCGCATCGGGTCGTCCAGCATGCCCGCCGCTCTCCTCGAGAGGGATTCCCGCACGGTGGAGAGCTCGGATTATCTCGGCGTGCGACCTCAGCAGGCCGAACACCAGCAGGGCGAGGACCGCCACCGCGCAACTGAGCAGGACGAGAGCGAGGGCCACCTCGCCAGATTATCAGGCGGAGGGTGCCGGTTAGCAGGACGGACGGGCGCCATGGTGGGACTTACTACGGCGTCCGGCAGCTATCGGCGAGGAGCGCGTTCGACGTGTTGGCCCGGCCTTCCAGCGCCTGGGATACGGCGGCCCGTACCTGGGCGATGGGAGCATCGCCGGGCTGGAACTCGGGAGGGATGAAGTTGACGGTGACGATCCTCGACGTGTCGAGGCGGTCCGCCATGCCCATGAGGTCGCTGAGGCGGCCGATCGGGATGTCGGTGCTGACATGGCTGGCGATGATGTCGGTCAGGTCCGCGTACCGGTACACCAGCTCCATGCGCGGCACCTGGTCCAGCAGGGCCTCGACCACGCATCGTTGGCGGGTCATCCGGTGCCAGTCTGTGGTGCCGGTCCTGGCACGCACGTAGCCGAGGGCGGTGAGGCCGTCGAAGTGGTGGTATCCGGGTTCGGTGGCGATGAGGACGGGTGGGCCGTCCGCCACGATGGGCTTGATCCGCTCGTCGATCGTCTCGCTCACGTACAGGTCGATGCCGCCGAACAGGTCGATGACCTTTACGAAACCCACCATGTCGAGCAGCACGTAGTACTGGATGGGCAAGCCGGTCAGCTGGGCGAGCGCGGACTTGATGGCGTGTCCGGCCGGATCGTCGACCTGCGGGAAGGCTTCGGGGTGTCTCAATCCGAGGCCGTAGATCTCGTTGACGATCTCCGGATACCCGTCCGGCCACAGTGCCGCGGCGGCTGTTCCGTCCGGGAAGGTGACGTGACGCCAGTTTCGCGGCACGCTGAACGCGGCTGCATCGCCGGTGGCGACATCGATCGAGACCACGATGATCGTATCGGTTCGGACCCCGACCCGGTCGAACCCGGCGTCGCTACCCAATAGCGCAATGGTGAGGCGGCTCGCGCCGTCCCATGTCAGTTGTGGTTGCGCGGCCGGGGCTAGGGCCGTGGCCGTGGTGGATGTGGTAGGCGCCGGGGTCGTCGCCTGTGTGAGCGGAACGATGGGTCCCGATGGGTCGGCCTCGCCGGCCTCCGGCAGGGAGGTCGTCGGGGAGGTGGTGGGAAGCGGGGTCGGAGCCGCGGTAAGCGTGTTGGTGGCGACGAAGACGTCCGACAGCAGGGCCAGCTGCACCGAGGCGAGCCGGATGACCACCACGTGGGGAGCGGCGATGAGAGCGGCCACCAGGGTGAGCGTGACGGCTGTCCCGACCCGCCGCCTCGGCTTGTGGCGCCATCGCCAGTAACGGCGGTCCGCAGTTCTGAACGCGTCCACCGCAACCGCAGACCGAAAGGCCAGAACCACCAGGCTGCCCACCATCAGGATCCGGAGAGCGGAGACGTTCACGGTCCAGAGGAGCAGGGTCCTCGTACCGGTCGCCACCACGTAGCCGAGCGCGAAGACGTAGGCCATCAGGGTCCCGTTGGCGAACAGCAGCGCACGGCGGGTTCTGTGGCCGAAATGGCCCAGGCCGGGCCAGATCGCGGAGAGCGCCGCGGCCACCAGCGGGTCCGGTCCCCGGCGCCGCAGATCCATCCATGCTCCGCTCAAAGCGCGACCTCGTTTAGGAGGGTGCTGAAAAAGACGGGGATGGGTTGGCCCGCGATGGCTCCAACTTGGGGTTTCGCTGCTCGCTATCGGGCCAACTGGACATTTTTCAGTACCCTCCTAGGGGCCGAGCTTGCGCATCAAGTCTGCCATGCCGCAGTGCTCGGATCGGGTTTATCCCCGACCCCACGAGTACGACCGGTCCAGGATGTCGGCGGTAGCCTTGACGCTGGATGACCCTCCTAGACCTCACCATGGCGTTCTACGCGGCCGGCTCGCTGTTGCTCGTCTTCGCCGGGGTAGCGAAGTTGCTCTACCCCCGGCCTGCGGCCGACCTCATGGGCGCCATCGGTTTCCCTGCCCGGGTGTGGTTCGCCCGTGCGGCCGGTGGCGCGGAGTTGGTACTCGGAGCGACCGCCCTTGCGGCTATCGGGTCCGGGCCGGCGCTCGTCGCGGCCGGCGTTTACTCCCTGTTAGCGATGGTTGCGCTGCTGGCGGTCAACAGACGTCTCTCTTCTTGCGGATGCTTCGGGCAGGTGGATTCACCACCCTCGTGGATACATGTGATCGGCAACCTCTTCTTCGCAGCCGTGTGCGTACTGGTGGCAGGAGCGGGCAGTTCGCCACGTGTCTGGATCGGATCCGCGACAGATCATCTGGCTGGCGCAGTTGCGCTGGCTCTCGCTGTGTGCGTGCTGGCCGGGATGGTCCTCGTGAGCTTCACAGCGGTGCCGGAGTGGCTGCAGGCCAGATCGGCGGGAGGTAGGAGTCCGGAGACGTTCCGGATCGAAGCCGCCGGTCTCCGGCGGTAATCCACCGGCCAAGGGCAGCAGCTATGAGTCGCAAACTCGTCATGAGGGTATCGAGCCTGGTGGACCGCCACACGTCGCGGCGCGGGTTCCTCCGATCAGTGGTGATGTCCGCGACAGCCATCGCCTTCGCCCCTGCCTACCTCATCCGGCCCATAGCAGCGGAGGCCGCCATCATCACATGCCTGGGGCTGCGGTGTTCCTCCGGGTCGGCGTGCTGCGACGGATGGACGGAGTTCTGCTGCAGGCTGACGGGCGAGAACACTTGCCCGCCCGGGACGGTGGTGGGTGGCTGGTGGAAGGTCAACAATTCTTCGTTCTGCTCCTATGACAAGCCACGACCCCGCTACTACATCGACTGCAACGTCGCGTGCCTGCCGACTCGCCGGTGCTGGCCGGGAGGCCTCTGCGCGCGTTCGGCGACCGCCGCCTGGTGCCGGTGCCCGGACGGGTGCGACACAAGGAAAGTCGACTGTGTCCAGTTCCGTTACGGCCAGTGCAACCAGGACACCTGCGTCGGTCCGATCCGCTGCCGGGTCGTCACCTGCGTGCCGCCGTGGCAGTGGGATCCGGCATGCAGTCGCTGGCCGGCGCTGACCAGCGAGGCGACCCGTCACCACGACCGACCCTGCTTGCACGACTGGTTCAATGACGTGCCCCCTGACGCCTTCTACGCCGGAGCGGTGCGGTGGATGAGCGACCGGGGCATCGCCGCCGGCCTGACGAACGACCTCTTCGGGCCCGACGAGCCCATGCTTTGGAGGCACTTCGCAACGCTGCTGTGGTCGTACGCCGTCGGTGCCGCCAAGGGGGCTCCGAGCCCGCTCGACGATCCCAACCCGCGCACGGACTACGAAAAGGCCAGGGACTGGATGGCCCAACATGGGATCGCGCCGGGGCGGACGGTGCGGTACGTGGGTCCTGCCGGCCGGATCACCCGCGCGGAGGCCATTGTCCTCCTGCACCGGCTGGCTGCGGTCTCGAATACAAGGTCCCTAGGGGAACCGACCCCCGATGATCTGTATCCCGAAAGGGAGTTGATCACAGAACGACCGCCGTTCCCCGACGTGGCGGACGGCGCCTGGTACGGAGATGCGTTGGACTGGGCGGCCCGGCGTGGGATCGTTTGGTGGTCGCCTCCCGAGCCGTTCCATCCCGACCGGTTCGTCACCCGATCCGAGGCAGCCGTCTACCTGCACCGGTTCCACGACCCCTCGACTCCCACCCCCACGTCCCAGCCGGAACCCTCCCAACCATGGCTGTAGTCGACCGATTACCCGACGGGTGGGCTGGCCCTGAGGAGATCCGGGTTAGTCGGCTAGGAAGAGAGCTGCCATGGATGCGCCGAAACCCATCGTGGAGATGGCGACCACGATAAACCATCGGATGAGACGGTTGATGGCCTTCTCTACATTCGCTTCAGCGGTAGCGATGGCCTCTGCGGCCTTGGCGCCTGCGTATCCTGCGGTGGCAGCGGGCATCCCCATCCCCTCTCGTGCTCTTCAACTATAGGAGGGTGCTGAGAAAGACGAGATTGGTTGGCCCGCGACACTTCTCGCGCGCTCTTTTCCGGCAATCGGGCCAACGGGACATTTCTCAGTACCCTCCTAGCGTACGATGGTTAGGGTATATGGGGATAAAGGAATATAGAAGCCCTATGACAACCTGGAGGATTGGCTGTGAGTGTCGTCAAGATCAACGCCATCACCGTGCCGGATGGAAGAGGTGCGGAGCTGGAGGCGCGGTTTGCGGCGCGGGCTCGTGAGGTGGACGGCGTGGAGGGCTTCGAGGGGTTCGAGTTGCTGAGGCCGGTGGACGGCGAGACCCGCTACTTCGTGTACACCAGGTGGAGGTCGGAGGAGGACTTCCAGCGGTGGGTCAGCAGCCGGGAGTTCCGGCGGGGCCACAAGGCGCCGGACGCGGGTTCCGACAGCCGGCCGGTCGGAGTAGCGTCAGAGTTGCTGTCGTTCGAGGTGGTCGAGCCCGCTACCTGAGGGTGCGACGGGTTCTCAGTAGATCCAGGGGTAGATCCGGTACTTCACCCGTGCCTTGTACTCGGCCCACATCTCCGGGCCGTACTTCTCTTCACAGAACTTGTTGTCGTAGCGTTCACGAGTGGTGAACATGATGACCACGAAGATGAAGTAGGTCCAGGCCCACAGGTTGGTGAAGTGGCCGAACGCCAGGGCCATCCCCAGCGAGATGAACCCCTCACCCCCGTAGTTCATGTGGCGGGACAGGCCCCAGAAACCGCTGACCAGGAGCTTGCGGTCGCCGGCCTCGATGTACTCCGGCTCGATGAGGCCGAGGAACTTGCGGTCGGGCCAGCGCTTGAACGTGTACTTCTGCATGGCGGCGCCACGGGACATGCCCCACCCGAAGAGGAAGCTCACCGACGCCCCGATCAGCCAGACATACCTGCCCGGTCCGGAGAATCCGGGGTCCGGGTGGACGGCCATCCCCCACAGCGGGATGGTGAACATCCAACCGTAGATCAGGAGCCCGCCCCAGAACATCTTGAATCCCATCCGCTCATGGATAAGATCGTATGTATACAACTGGACGCGCTCGAATATGAAGTAATCCACGATATACCATGTGAAGAACGCGGTATACAGGACAACACCGGGGTTGGCGTCCTCGCCGAAGCGGTCGTAGTGGTAAGCCACCGCGGACCAGCCGTTGAGCACCAGCATCGTCCCGCCCACCACATAGAAGTACATCTTGATATCGATGCGCTGGTTGAAGAAGGACAGCTCCTGGGCCCGTCCGATCCACAAGGCCAGTAACGGGTTCTTTTCCTCACCCGGTGGCTGGCTGTAGACGGCGATGATGGCGAGGATCAGGGTGACCACCGTTCCGCCGGCCACGGCGTAGAGGGTGGACCGGTAGAACCAGTCGCGCGGCATCCCGGTGAGCTCGAAATACCACACGATCAGCACGATTGCGAAAACCAGGAGACCGTTCAGCCGGTATTTGCGAGGTTCGCCGGTCTCCGGATTGATGACGTAGCCGGGGACCCAACGTCCCGGCACCACGAGCTGTAGCACGAAGAAGCCGGCGAATGCGACCAGCGGGGTCAGGAATCCCCAGATCGCTTCCGACCCCGAAAGCTCGACAAGGTGGCCGATACCAAGCCATTCGAACATGACCGAAATCCCTTCCCCCAGCGATGTCGTGATTGACGATAGCCTCAATCAGTCACCGGTCGCGGATCGGTATCAGGCGCCCCACTCCTTGATGGCCGTGGCCAGGCGGGTTACGCCTTCCAGGAGGGGTTCGGTGGCGGTGGCCAGTGACAGGCGCACGTAGGCGGTGCTCCCGGGGCCGAACGTGTCGCCGGGGACCACCGCCACGCCCCGTTCCAGCACCAGGCGGCGGGCGAATTCCAGCCCGCTCAGGCCGCTTCCGCTGACGTCGGCCATGAGGTAGAAGGCGCCGGTGGGGCGGACGTGGGGGATACCTTCGCGCTCGAGTAGGTCCACGACCCGGTCGCGGCGCCGCCGGTAGGCGTTCCGCATGACGGGCACCATGTCCTGGGGACCGGTGATGGCGGCCACGGCTGCCTTCTGGGCGGGGGCGTTGACACAGGACGAGATCGGTTCCTGGGTCTTGATCACGTTCTCGGTCAGGTCGGGCGGGGTGACCAGGTAGCCGACGCGCCAGCCGGTCATCGCGTAGGTCTTGGAGAAGCTGAAGAAGGTCACCACCCGGCCGTCCGGGTCGAGGGGGCCGGCGGAAACGTGCGGGTCATCGAACCAGATCTCGTCATACACCTCGTCCGACAGCACCCACAGGTCATGGGCCCGGGCGAGCTCAAGCAGCTCCATCAGTGCCTCCCGGGTGGTGGTGGCGCCGGACGGGTTGCCGGGCGAGTTCAGCAGCAACACCTTGGTGCGGTCGGTGATGTAGGGCTCGATCCGGGCGGCGTTCGGGATGAAGTCGTCCTCCGCCGACAGCGGGAACAGGCGGGGAGTGATCCCTTGCAAGGCCATCATCAGGTGGTAGTTGGGCCAGCTGGGATCGCTCAGCAGCACCTCGGCGCCTGGATCGGTAACCGCGGCCAGGGTGCTGTAGAGGCCGACCACCGCGCCGGGCGTCACCACGATCTGGTCGGCCGTGGTTTCGATGCCGTTACGGTCCCGTACCTTCCCGGCCAGCACCTCCCTCAGTTCCGGGATCCCGGCGTTCGGCGTGTACCGGGTGAATCCGTCCACGGCTGCTCGATGGGCGGCCTCCACGACGTGGTCGGGGGTGGCGAAGTTGGGCTCGCCGACCTCCAAGTGGACGACCTCCTCGACCGTCCAGGCCAACTCCATGATCTCCCGGATGCCTGACCGGCTCATCGACTCCACGGCTACGGACGGCTTGGCCATGGGGCAACCTCCTCCACGTAGCGACGTTCGATCTTTGCCAGGGCAGAGTAGACCGGCGGTACCACCTGGCCCACCCGAACGGTACCGGCCGCACCCAGCAGGCGGTAGGCCTCGGCCAGTGAAAAACGGCCCGTATGGCGCATCCGGCGGGCAAGATCGTCGTAGGCCGCCCGGACCAGATCCTCCAGATGGCCGGGTCCGGGGGCCACACTGGCCCATTCGGTAGCGGTATTCACCTGGGGCAGGCCGCAGAACCCCGCCCGGGCCGGATCGCTGCGCCCGAAGCGGAGCGTGACGTCGGCCTGGCATTCGATGGCCGAGCGGTGGATCTCAGCGTCTCCCTGCGCGAGATGGGCGTCTCCCAGGGACACCATGCCGCCGTCCACCCCCGCCCTCAGGACAACGGTGGCGCCTGCCATCACCTCCGGCAGGTCGACGTTGCCCAGGAACTCCGCGCCCTGCCGGAATGACAGGACCGGGTCACCGGCGGGCGCCACCCCCAGCGTGCCGACGAAGGGCCGGTACGGAACGGTCACCGGTCCCCGAGCGGTCGGGATCTCCACCCGGTCGCCGATGCGGTGGCAGATGACGGTCTCCGCGGTGAGGGACGGGTGGAGGGTGGGCGTGGTCGTCATGTACCCGAAGCCGGTGACGGGGGCGCCTGCGACGTGTTCGATGTGCACCTCCACGCAATCCCCGGCGCGCACGCCTTCGATGGCGATCGGTCCGGTCACCGGGTTGGCGCCGCCGATGCGGTCCATCACGTCTTCGAGCGTCTCGTAGACCACCTCGGGCCCGGTGATGGTTCCGCTGTGGGCGTCCTCGGTCTCGACCAGGATCGATTCGCCCTGCGCCACCGTGATGGCGGGCGCGAGCGAGGCATCGAACTCGAAATGGGTCCGATCACGGGCGACCCGCCGGAGACCGGCGCTCCGAAGCCCCGTCGCGGCCGGACCGCTCAGATGATGGCCTTGGCTTCGGCGAAGTGGCAGGCCACCAGGTGGCCGGGCGCCTCCTCCTTCAGGGCCGGCTCCTCCGCCCGGCAGATCTCCTTATCCCTCCCGATCGGGCATCGGGTGTGGAACCGGCACCCGGGCGGTGGGTTGAGCGGGCTGGGTACATCACCCTCCAGCAGGATCCTGGAGCGTTGCCGCTGGACCTTCGGGTTGGGCGTGGGCACTGCCGACAGGAGCGCCTGGGTGTAGGGGTGCATGGGCGCCGTGAACAGGCGGTCGGTGCTGGTCTGCTCCACGATCTTGCCCAGGTACATGACCGCGGTGTCGTCGCAGATGTGACGAACCACCGCCAGGTCGTGGGCGATGAAGAGGTAGGTCAACCCCAGCCGGTCCTGCAGTTCCTCGAGGAGGTTGAGGACCTGAGCCTGGATGGAGACGTCCAGGGCCGAGACCGGCTCGTCCAGGATCAGGAAGCCCGGATTGAGCGCCAGGGCCCGGGCCACGCCGATCCGCTGCCGCTGCCCGCCCGAGAACTCGTGGGGGTAGCGGTCGGCGACGTTGGGGTTCATCCCCACCAGCGAGAGCAGCTCGCCCACCCGGTCGCCCCGCTCCTTCCTGGTGAGAGAGGTGTGGACATGGAGCAACTCACCGATCGCTGTCCCCACCGACATGCGGGGATTGAGCGACGCGAATGGGTCCTGGAAGACGATCTGCATGTGGCGGCGCAGTTCCCGCAACTGCCTGCGGTCCGCCGCGATGACGTCTATCCGCTCGCTGCCTCCCCCGTCGAGCGGACGGGTGAGAACCACCTCACCCGACGTGGGCTCGATGAGGCGCAGGATGCTACGGGCGGTTGTCGACTTGCCGCATCCCGACTCGCCGACCAGACCGAGGGTCCGCCCGGCGCCGATCTCGAAGGAGACGCCGGCCACCGCCGACACTTCTCCCTTCTCGCCACCGAAGACGCCGCCTCCCACTAGGAATGTCTTGACCAGATCCCGGACCGCAAGAGCTACCTCGTGGCTGCCGTTGGCGGCGGCGGGCGGGGAGACGGAAGGCATTGGCGGCCAGTTTACATTGTCGCCACCTGAGCGCCCGAGGAGCGGCGCTCTCTATGCCGGTCAGCCCACGCGGATAGTATGGAGGCTCATGGTCGATGGGAGCGATGCCACCGACTGCCGGCGAACAGAAAGGCGACACGGAATGGCCGAGGATTTTCGGGGGAAACTGGGGGGACTGGAAGGCGAGGAGTTCGATGCCTTTCTGGAGGGTAGCTACCTGGCCCGGGTGGCCTGCCTGACGCCCGATGGCGCCCCGTACGTCATTCCCCTCTGGTACCAGTGGGACGGCGAGGCGATGTGGTTCGTGGGTCGCCAGCGGGCGGTGTGGTGCGAGTACATGAAGGCCGACCCGCGGGTCTCCGTAGTGGTGGATGCCCCCCACAGCGAGCCGGACGAGATGGGCCGGAGCGTCGAGATTCCCAAGGTGATCATGCAGGGCATGGCCGAGATCGTCGAGGAACCCAATGTCGGTGGCCACTGGGTGGAGGTCGCCAAGGAGATGTCCTACCGGTACCTTGGCCCCAACGGTCCGGAATACCTGACCGGCACCATCAACCAGCCCCGCTGGCTGATCAAGGTGGTGCCCAGCGAGGTCACGAGCTGGCAGGGAGTGGGCTGGGCCCGCCGCTACTGGGTCGAGGGCACGGGCGGCGCCAGCTACGACGAGGCCCACGGCAGGTAACTCCTCCCGGCCTCATGGCCCGGGTGGCATTACCGCGGCGCGCCGCACGGGCTGAAGGTTGCGGGCAGGGCCGTCAGCCGAGGCGCTTCAACCAACCGAGAGTGAATTCGTTCCACTCGTCGGCCATCTCGTAGAAGGCGATATGGCTCGACGCGGGGCCGGTGAACACATGCATGGTCGAGCCTGGGATCCGCCTCTGGACCTCTAGCCCGTAGCGGGTGGGTACCTGCCAGTCCACCTCGCCCGAGGTGATCAGGGTGGGTACCCGGATCAGGTGCAGCCGGTCGAGCGTGTCGTGGGTCTTGTCGGCGTGGAAGTGCCCCAGCATCCCGTCGCGGCTGGGCGGATGGGGGTTCTCGAAGATGAACCCCCGCTCGAAGGCGGCCACGTCGTCGGGGCGCTCGTTGATGAAGTGAGGGCTGGCCACCCACAGCAGCGCCGTACGGATGTACATGGCGTAGTCCTCGTGGAGCACGGGGAGTTCGTTGGTGTCGATCATCCTGATGAACCACTCGTCCGAATAGCCCCACGTGCAATGGAGCTGCACCGAAGCCACCTTGGACGGATGGTTGATGGTCAGTTCCTGGGCGGTGGCGCTCCCCAGCGAGAGCCCCGATACGTGGGCCCGCTCGATACCGAGGTGGTCCAGCAGGGCGGCCGCGTCATCGCCCAGTACCCGCATCGAGTAGGTGGTGGGATCCGCGGGCCGGGTGGTCTGGCCGGTGCCTCTGGCGTCATAGGTGATCACCGTGTAGTCGTCGCGGTATGCCGCCACCTGCCCCGCCCAGGTTGAGTGGTCGGCGGCGGTGCCCATGATGAGCAGCAACGGGTCGCCGGTTCCCTCCACCTCGTAGTACATGTCGATTCCGGTCGGTAACGATGCGAACGGCACGGGTTCGCCCTCCTTCTATACGTCGGTGGGTGGGCCGAGGCCTGTGGACATCATGATCTTGGCATCGGTACGAGCTCCCGTGGCCAGGTCCTCGAAGGCGCGGGCGGTGTCCTCGAAGCTCTCCTCGCTCCCGATCAGCCGGTCGAGATCCAAGCGCCCGGCGGCGAGGTGGCCGGCGGCCTCCTCGAACACGGCGTCCGGATAGCAGAAGCTGCCCACGACCATCCGCTCGCTGACCACCACGTCGAAGAGCGGGATGCTCACCTCGGGAAGCCCCAGCCCCACGAAGCAGGCCACTGCCGCCTTTGGGATGTTCTGGATGGCGGCGTAGGCGGTGGCGGTGATCCCCACCGCGTCGAAGGAGACATCGAACGGGCCGGCCTCGTCGACCTGGCCGGGTTCGAGATCCCTGAAGCCTCCGGCCCGGGCCAGCGTCCGCCGGGAGGGCATGGGATCCGACACGCTCACCGAGGCGGCTCCTTCCAGGCGGCAGGTCTGGGCGATGGACTGGCCGATCATCCCTCCTCCGACCACGAGAACGTCCTGGCCGGGCCGGACACCCGCCCGGCGGGTGGCCTGGAGGGCCACCGCCATGGGCTCCACGCCCGCGCCCCACAGCATGCTCAGCTCGCCCAGCGGCACCACCCGGGCGGCGGGGACCACGATCGCATCGGCGAAGGCGCCCTGGATGTCGGGCGTCACGCCGATCACCCTCAGGGCCGCGCAGTGGTTCTCGAGCACGTGTCCGCAGGCCCCGTCGCATGGCAGGCTGGGGTTGAACGTGACCGGCGTGCCGACCTCCGGACCGTCGACCCCCGGGCCCCGAGCCTCGACCCAACCGCTCGCCTCGTGACCCATGATCATGCCGGGAAGCCGCCGTCCCGATTCGCCGGTGTAGCCGTGCAGGTCGGATCCGCAGATACCCACGTGGGCCATCCGGAGCCGGACCTCGCCTGGTCCGGGAACCGGGCGAGGCCGGGTCTCGATGTGGAACCGATGGGGTCCGTCGAACACCAGGACCCGCATGTCGCTTGGCACTAGCCGTCTACCCGGACCGGCGGCCGGTGGTCCGACCAGGTCGTGGTCGCCTCGTAGGCGGCGCCGATCCGAAGGACCATGACCTCATCGAAAGGACGCCCGGCGATCTGGAGGCCGATCGGTAGGCCGTCCCGATCGAACCCGCACGGGACGGTGAGCGCAGGCTGGCCGCTCAGGTTGAAGGGGGCGGTCGTACGCACGTAAGAAGTGATCACGCCCTCCTCCATCTCCCCGTAGTCGATCATCTCCTGGTCGGCAAGGGCGGCCGTAGCGGGCAGGGTGGGGGTTATCGCTGCGTCCAGCCGGTCCCGGGCGAACGCCCGCCGCAGGGCTTCACGGATGACCCGGCGGGCGCCGAGGCCCCTGAGGTAGTGGGTCGACGGCAGGATCGTGCCGATGGTGAACAGCTCGCGGATGTCCGGAGAGATCAGTTCCGGCGACTCCCGGAGCAGCCGACGGTGGTAGGCGGCGGCCTCGGGTCCGACGATGGAGAACTCGGTGTCAAGGGTGAAGACCAGTTCCGGGACGTCGACGGGAACCACGTCGGCCCCGAGCCCTTCCAGGTGCTCGACCGCATCGCGGAACGCCCGCTCCACGTCTTCCTGCATCGGGGTGAAGGGCGGCGTCGCCATGATGCCGAGCCGCAGCCCGTCCACCCCACGGCCCAGCTCCGCGGAGTAGTCGGGTGGGGGAGTGGGCTCGGTCGGAGGATCGGCCGGATCGTGGCCCGCCAGGATCTGGAGCGTGGTGGCGCAGTCCTCCACGGTGGCGGCCAGCGGTCCGATGTGGTCCAGGGACCAGGCCAGGGTCTCGACTCCGGCGCGGGACACCCTCCCGAAGGTCGGCTTCAGGCCGGCGATCCCGCAGACCGACGCGGGAATCCTGATCGATCCGCCCGTGTCGCTTCCGAGCGCCATCGGCACTACTCCGGCGGCCACGGCCGCGCCGGATCCACCGCTGGACCCGCCCGGCAGGCGGGCGGTGTCCCAGGGATTGGTGGCCGGAGGGCTGGAGACGCCGCAGGCCAACTCATGGGTGGTCGTCTTGCCGACCATCACCGCGCCCGCCTCGCGCAGCCTGCCGACGACGGCCGCGTCGTGGTCGCGGGGCGTGTCGGGATAGGCAGGCGATCCGCATCGGGTGGGAAGGCCCCTCATGTGGATGATGTCCTTGATGGCGACCGGGACTCCGGTCAGCGGCCCGGCCCCCTTTCCCGAATTCAGGACCCGGTCGGCCTGCTCGGCGGCCCGCATCGCTCCCTCCCGGTCCACGAGCACGAACGCGTTGAGCCGGTCGTTGATCTGATCGATGGCATCGAGCGTGCGCCCGGTGATCTCCACGGAGGTGGTGGCGCCCTCCCGGAGTTGCCGTGCGATCCGTGCTATGGCGCGGGGTCTCACGGGTCCGGTCACCACTTCGGGGAGAAGGAGGTCGGATTTGCGGCCGGAGCATCCACCTCGTGCTTTGACAGCAACCGGCCCAGGGCCCGCGCCGCCTCGTCCCAGCCGGCGAACGTCTCGGCGACCGCCACCGGGTCGAACGCCGGTCCGGTCAGTCCCTGCCGGGCAAGGGCTTCGGCAACGGCCTCGGGAGTCGGGTCAGTCATCGGACACCACCGCGATCACGTCCACCTCCATCTTGAGGCCGGGCAGTCCTAGCGCCGCGGCCTGCATGGCGGTCACCGCCGGGAAGGGCCTCCCTGCGAACACTTCCTCGCGGACGGGAAACTCTTCGGCGATCTCGCGGATGTCCTGCATGATGTAGGTGACCTTGACCACGTCGGCGACCGAACTACCCGCCGCCTCGAGCACGTCCGCGATGTTGCGCCACACCTGCCGGGCCTGCTGTTCCACGGTGTCGCCCACGATCTCCCCGTCCCGGTCGAACGCCACCTGACCGGCCAGGTAGATGGTGTCACCGGCCCGGATGGCGTGGGAATAGGGCTCCGGAGGATCGCTTAGCGCCGCTACGTCGACCGCTTCGATCCCCAATGGCCACCTCCCTGACGCCTCTTCGGATGATATACAATGCCGCCCGACGCTACCGGGAAGGGAGTGAATGCGGATAGCTCGATTCAACGCCGGAGGTTCGGAAGGTTGGGGGTTCGTCTGCGGCGAGCAGGTCTGTCCGGTGACGGACGGAACCGACCTGATGGACGTGCTCGGTGACCGGGAGGCACTGGCCGGCCTATGCGATGCGGCCACTCCCGAGCATTCCCTCTCGGACGTGCGGCTGCTGGCGCCTATTGCCAATCCTCCCCAGTTCCTGGGCATCGGCCTCAACTACCGGCTCCATGCCGCGGAGACGGGCGCTGCCATCCCCGAGTCTCCGATCTCCTTCCCCTTCTTCAACTCCTCGATCATCAACCCGGGCGACGCCATCCGGCTGCCTCCCTTCACCGATCAGGTGGACTGGGAGGTGGAATTGGCAGTGGTGATCGGCAAGGCAGCATGCTGCGTATCCGAGGAGGATGCCGTCGACTACATAGCCGGCTACACCATCGTCAACGACGTATCGGCCCGCGATACGCAGATCAAGGACGGACAGTGGAGCCGGGCCAAGTCGTTCGACACCTTCAAGCCGATGGGACCCTGGATCGTCACGGCCGACGAGTTGGGCGCCGCCGACGACCTCGACGTGAAGCTGTGGGTGAACGGTGAGATCAAGCAGGACGGCGAGACGTCCGACCTGATATTCAACGTGCCCCGGCTGGTTTCCCACATGTCCCAGCACCTCACCCTCGGGGTGGGGGCTGTCATCTCGACCGGAACGCCCAGCGGGGTGGGCATGGCTCGCAAGCCTCCCGAGTACCTGCGGCCCGGTGATGAGGTCACCCTGGAAATCGAGGGCATCGGTCGCCTCACCAACCCGGTGGAGGCGGCCTGCTGCTAGACGCCGCAGGCCCGGTCTCGCCGACGTAGAGTTAGCCGGGCACGGCGCGCGAGGGAGGTGGTCGGATGGCGACGGTAAGGGTCAACGGAGTCGATCTCTGGTACAAGTTCTCGGGCACGGGCGAGACCGTGGTCCAGATCGGCGGGGCGGTGAGCGGCCACGAGGGGTATGCAACCATCACCCCCGGCGTCTCCGAGCACTACCGGGTGCTCGACTACGACCATCGTGGCTACGGCCTCAGCAGCCGCCCCAAGCAGCGCTACACGCTCGAAACCTGGAGCGCCGACCTGGCCGCCCTCATGGACGCCCTGGAGATCGAGAGAGCCCACATCCACGGCGGATCGATGGGGAGCTTCATCGCCCTGGACTTCGCGGCCCGGTATCCGGAGAAGACCGACAAGCTGCTGATGGGGGCGGGTGCGGTTGCCAAGTGCGACGCCATGGGCATCCACATGTTCCGCGTCTGGCAGGACATCGCCTCCGCCTACGGCGCCGTGTCCGAGCAACTGGCCAGAGAGTTGCTCACCAAGGCCTTCGGGAGAGGGCTCCTGGACGAGATGGGCGACGACATCCTCCGGGAGACCCTGGCGGTGCTGGAGCGCAACACGGATACGGACGTGTTCATCGACGCATGCCAGGCGATGATCGACACCGACGTCCGGGACGTGGTTCCCAACGTGACCGCGCCCGCCCTGGTGATGTGCGGTCGCCATGACATCCTGACGCCCCTGGACGCCGGGCCGGGAGGCGCCGGGGCCCGGTGGGTGGCGGAGAACCTCCCGAACGGCCGCTTGGAGATATTCGAGCACAGCGGCCATGGCCACTACGTCGAGGAGATCGAACGATCGGTCGAAGTCATCCTGGACTTCCTGGCCTCCTGATCCGCATGCGAGTTGAATGCTGGATCCACGAGGAGGCAATCAATCATGCCAGGTCACTACGTATTCCGGTGCTACGGGCATGAGGCTTGAGGGCAAAGCGGCGGTCGTCACCGGCGCAGGCCAGGGGATCGGGGCGGCCATCGCCCGTCTCTTCGCGGCCGAGGGGGCCAGGCTGGTGCTGGCGGACCTGAGAAGCGGCCCTGCCACAGGCATGGTGGAGGAGATCACGTCCGGCGGCGGCGAGGCTGTGTTCGTGCAGGCCGACGTCACCTCCGACGCCGACTGCAAGCGCATGATCGACACGGCGATCGAACGCTTCGGCTGCCTGGACATCCTGGTCAACAACGCCGGCATCGCTGGCAAGGGAACGGTGACGGAGGCGACCGAGGAGCTCTGGGACCGGGTGATGGCCGTGAACCTCAAGTCGATCTTCCTCGCCTCCCGCCACGCCGTTCCCCACATGGAGCGAGCCGGGGGAGGCTCAATAGTCTGCATCGCCTCGGTGGCCGGCATGACGGGGGAGAAGGGCCAGGTGGCCTACAACACCTCGAAGCACGGCGTGATCGGCCTGGTGCGGTGCATGGCCTATGACCACGCCGCGGCGGGCATCCGGGTCAACGCCGTCTGCCCGGGCGCCATCGATACGCCCCTGCTGAGCCCGCTCACCGAAGAGCGCCTGACCAGGCTGGAGGGCCTGCACATGATGCGGAGGCTCGGCCGGCCCGAGGAAATAGCCCAGGCCGTGCTGTACCTGGCCGCGGACGAGTCCTCGTTCACGACCGGCGCCGCAATGGTGGCGGACGGCGGCTACACGGCTTTCTGAGGCCTGCGAAGAGCGGTCCGGACGGAAGGGTTGAACTTGTCACACCCCCACCATATGTTGAATATCGCCAAGCACCCATGCCGGCCGCAGCTTCGACCGATCGGTTCGGCCGGGCCTGAGGGAACAAATACATGCTCAATGGAGCGAGAGCCGTCTCGTCCGGCCGCCGGGCGAGCATGGCCTGCCACGCTCCGAGCCAGGAGAGGTGGTGGCGGGGGAGGGCCCGGCGGGCGGGACCCGCTTTCCGCGTTTTTCGCGTTCTTTCGCCTGGACAGGCCACCGGTAATCGTCATGCCGCCGTCGCTCCGGGACCCGCGGGAGGTCACATCATGAAGGTTGGTTTCATCGGACTGGGCAACGTGGGCTCCAAGCTGTCGAAGAGCCTGTTGCGAAACGGATTCGAGATGGTGGTCCGGGACCTGGACCGAGTGGCTGCCCAGCCCCTGCTAGACGGCGGGGCCGGGTGGGCGGATACGAACCGGGAACTCGCCGAAGCCTGCGATCTCGTCATCACCTGCCTGCCCTCTCCCGCCGCGGTGCGGTCGGTGATGGAAGGCCCGGACGGGGTGTTGGAGGGTCTGGGCGACGGCAAGATCTGGCTCGAGATGAGCACCACCGACGAGGCGGAGGTGCGGCGTCTCGGCGCACTGGTCGTGGGCAGGGGCGCTCGCCCCATGGACGGGCCGGTGTCGGGCGGATGCCACCGGGCGGCGACCGGCAACATCTCCATCTTCGTGGGCGCCGAGCGGGAGGATTTCGAGCGGGCGCTGCCGGTGCTCACCACCATGGGCCGCCGGATCCTCCACGTGGGGGGACTCGGATCGGCCTCGATCCTCAAGGTGGTGACCAACTACCTGGCATCGGTGCATCTGGTGGCCCTGGGCGAGGCGCTGATGGTGGCCCATCGGTCCGGTACGGACCTGAACACCACCTACGAGGCGATCCGCATCAGTTCCGGCAACTCGTTCGTCCACGAGACGGAATCCCAGGTGATCCTGAACGGCAGCTACAACATCAACTTCACGATGGACCTGGTGGTCAAGGACATGTCGCTGTTCCAGCAGCTGGCCGACCACCAGGGCACGCCCCTCGAGCTGTCCCCAATGGTGCTGGACATCTTCCGCCGGGGCGAGCAGGTCTACGGGTCCAGAGCCTGGTCATCAGGAATAGTCCGGTTCCTGGAGGACGCCTGCGGTGTCGACCTGAGAGCCCCGGGCTTCCCCGAGGAAATAGTCGATACCGAGCCCGAGCAGCCCGGCTACGAAGTCGTTCCCTCCGTTATCTGACGACCCCTGTCCGGCGTTCGGTCACCGCAGGCCGCGAGTTCGCGAGATCGACATTCGCCGGGAATGAGGTGGTTGTGCTTCGTTAGATCTGGCTGGGATCGGCCTCGCTCTGCGCTTCGGCCAGGAGGCGCCGGCCCGTTCGATCCAGCACCGCTCCAACCACTCCGGCGATTGCGATGCCGCCGCCCACGAAGTGCATGGCGGTAACGGGCTCGGATAGGAGCCAGTAGGCCTGGGCGCCGGACAGAACCGGTTTGGCACTCTGCATGAGGGGTGGGATGTTGGCGGGCAGCCAGCGGTAGGCCCAGGTCATCAGCGCCAGACCGACCCCGCCGGGTATCACCGCTACGTAGGTGATCAGCAGCCAGTCACGGGCGGTCACCGAGCCCGGATCCCAGCCGGTGGGCGCCATGAACACGGTCAGGCCGATCGCTGCGATCACCAAGATGGCCCAGAGCAGCACGATGGCGTCCAGGTGGACCCTGGAGATCTTCAGGATGACCATGTAGAACGCCCAGCACACCACTCCGGCACATGCCAGGGCCATCCCGAGCAGGTCGCCTTCAAGGCCGGTGGATCCTCCGTAGGCCACCAAGCCGGCGCCGCTGATCGCCACCACCACCCACAGCCGGAAGCGGGCGCCCGGGCGCTCGCCCAGGATCGGAACGGCGATCACGCTTACGATCAGGGGCATCAGAGAGGTCAGTAGCGCTACATCCGTGACCGAGGTGAGCTTGGCTGCGACTACCAAGGCCGGCTGGAAGAACGCGACCAGGAGACCCGGCAGGATCACCCGGCGCAGCGAGGAGAGCGACGGGCGCGTCTCGGGCTTGACGGCGAGCCTCCAGATGACCACGGGGCCCAGCGCCGCCACGCCGATCCATAGACGCCAGAAGGAGAACTCGAGCCCACCGAGGCTGGTTGCCTTGATTGCTACCAGGCCGGTGCTCATGAGGCAGATGGCGGTGGCCATGGCCAGGAGCGGGATGCCGAGGCCCTCTCCGGTGAGCACTGTGGTCGGGTAACGGCGGGCCAAGCGGGGTCTTCTCCATGGTGAACCGGGCCTGGAACGCTCCTGTCCAGGGCGAGGAGAGAATACCCACCTGCTCCTGATCTTCCGATGGCGGGAGGCGGTCAGGCTACGGTTACCCTGCTTCGGCCGAGCAATCTCCGAGCAGCGAACCTGGAGACCATCCCGTTGAGCCCGACCCCCGCCATCCTCCACGCTTCCTACGCCCTCGCCCACGCTCCCGATCTGGTCAGGTACGGGTCGAAGCCGGTGCGCGAGATCGCCAGGGATCCGTCCCTCCTGCCCCGGATTGCCGGATCCCTCCGTCCGTGGGACGAAGTCGTCGCGTACCCGCCGAACCAGGTGTTCATCGGCAATCTCGCGCCGGAGGACCTGGCGTCCATCCCCCGTCCCTGGTACGAGAACACGGTCGACTCGGCAAGTCCTGCCGGGACCTTCGGGCGTATGGTCACCCAGCCTGCCCTGTACGGGCTTATGAAGCTATGTGACGACTTCGATCTGTTGGCCATCGATGAGGAGCTGGCCGAGCAGGCCGACGCTGATCTGGTCGAGTTCGATCATCGGAGGGGGCGTATCACGGGCGTCGATCCGGCCGGGTTACGGACCATCGCGGAGGAGAGTGGCGGCCTCGGTCTCCACCACGACGGGCGCCGGGCCGGGTTCATCCGCACCGCTCACGATCACGACGAGGCGCTGGCAGCCTCGGTGCTGCTGGAGAACCTGGCCGGCAAGGCGACCGCAGTCCTGGCAGTCTCCGATCTCCTAGGGAGAAGCCGCGTCGGGGCAGGTGAGATCGACTACCTGCTCAACTGTGGCGAGGAAGCGGTGGGCGACCGGTACCAGCGGGGCGGGGGCAGCCTTTCGAAGGCGGTCGGCGAGGTGGTCGGTTGCGTGAACGCCACCGGATCGGACATCAAGGCGTTCTGCTCGGCGCCGGTGCACGCGCTGATCGCGGCCGGGGCGATGGTGGCGGCGGGTGTTCACAGGTACGTGGTGGTGCTGGGCGGTGGATCGCAGGCCAAGCTCGGCATGAAGTTCGGCGCCCACCTGCGCAACGGGGTGCCGGTGATGGAGGATTGCCTGGCTTCCATGGCATTCCTGGTCGGTCCCGCCGGCGCCGGTGGCGACGGGATGGAGTTGCGGCTCGACCTCGCCGGTAAGCATCCGATAGGAGCCGGTTCCTCCCCGAAGGCGGTGTACGAGGCTCTGGTGGTGGAGCCGCTCGAGAAGGCCTGTCTCCGCATGACGGACATCGACAAGTATGCGGTGGAGATGCACAATCCGGAGATAACCGAGCCCGGCGGGAGCGGCGATGTGCCGAGGATGAACTACCGAACCCTGGCGGCGATGGCGGTGCTGCGGCGCGAGATCGGGAGGGGAGACATGGACCGCTTCGTGGCCGAGCGGGGCATGCCCGGGTTCGCCCCGACGCAGGGACACATCCCGGCCGGGGTTCCCTACCTCGGACACGCCCTGGAAGCCATGCGCCGCGGCAGCCTCGACCGGGCCATGATCGTCGCCAAGGGGAGCCTGTTCCTCGGGAGGATGACGCAGCTGGTCGACGGGGTCTCCTTCATCGTCGAGCGGCGGCGGTAGGAGTCGGAGGCCAATGATGGGCGAGATCGTGGTCGACATCGAGCTGGCGAACACGCTTGATGTCGAACTTGTCCGGCAGGGATCACTACAGGAGGCCGATGTCCGCCGGGCGACGGTCGGCGCGGTCGTGGATACGGGAGCGCTCATGCTGGCGCTGCCCGAGGATGTCGTGGAGCGGTTGGGCGTGGAGATCGTGGACAGCGGAACCGTCTCCTATGCGGACGGCCGGCGGGGCGAGTTGCCGATCGCCGGTCCCCTGACCGTGCACATCGGAGATCGTTGGACCTTCGCCCGGTGCGTGGTGGTGCCGCGGGACGCCGGCGCGTTGGTCGGTCAACTCGTGATCAACGGACTCGATCTGGTGGCCGACTGCCGGAACCAGACGCTGGGCCCCCGGCCAGAGGCGCCGGACTTCCCCGTCTTCAGGATGTAGCTGCGGCCGATCCGGCTACGACTTGCGCTGCCTGTGCCGGATGGGTGGGGAAGATAGACTCTCGAAGGCCCGCCGTGCTCACGACGTCACCGGATGCGTGACCCCCGGCGGCAAGGCCCCACGTGTCAAATTAGGAGAGGAGCGCGCATGGATCTGAACGGCAGGAGGGTGGTGGCCATAGGTGAGCGGGACGGCGTCACCGGGCCCAGCCTCAAGCTCCTGGCCGAGTCGGCAGGCGCCGACGTCGTGTTCAGCGTCACCCAGTGCTTCGTCTGAACGGCTGGGGGCGCGATGGACCTGGAGGACCAGGCGAACGTAAATCGCCTGGCCGAGACCTCCGGCACCGACGGAATGGTCGTGCTGCTGGGGCAGCCGGACGCCAACAGTGCCGGTCTCTTCGCGGAGACGGTGACCAGAGGCGATCCGACCTGGGCGGGTCCGTTGGCCGGAGTCCCGTTGGGACTCCCCGTATATCACGTATTGGAGCCGGAGATAAAGGAGCAGATGGACGGCGATCTCTACGATGAGCACGTAGGCCTGATGGAGCTATCCGCCGACGTGGACGAGATCATCAAGTGGGTCGCTGTCTACAGGGATTGATTCCGTGGCGTCGTGGAGCCACCGGCACCGATGAACAGGAGACGCTGACCTCCCTTACCCCGTGACCCGCGCAGCAGCTCCCTCAGGTCGCCCCGGCTGCTATCGCCTCCACGGTGTGAGCAGACCATGGAGCCCTGCCCGGTCGATCAGGTCCTCGGCGCGCGCCTGCGCCTCCTGCATGACCTCGTCCTCGTCGACCATCGTGCAACGCCCGTTCTCCATAGCCACCTGGCCGTCGATTATGGAGTGGACCACGTCCGATCCCCGCGCGCAGTAGGTGAGCGCCGAAACTGTCCGGTGCCAAGGCGTCAGGTGGGGGCTCTTCATGTTCACGACGATGATGTCGGCCAGCTTCCCGGGGGCAAGCACGCCTGCCTCGATGTTGGCGTAGCGGGCGCCCTCCCTCGTGGCCATCTCCAGGGCCTCCTCGCCGTTGCTGATGGTCGGCTCCAGGGTGTGGACGCGCTGGAGGAGGATGGCCTGCTTCATGACCTCGAACATGTCCTGGCGGTGGTTGCAGCACGGACCGTCGGTGCCGAGACCGATCGGGGCGCCTGAGGCGCGCAGGTCCCGGAGCCGCATCACGCCCAGCGCGATGTACTGGTGCGAGATGGGGCAGTAGGCGATGCCCGTGTCCGTCTCTCCCACGTGGTCTATCTCGGCGTCGTCGAGGTAGATCCCGTGGGCGATGGTCGCCTCCGGCCCGAGCAGCCCCTCCTGGTAGAGCCACTCGACCGGGCGGATGCCGTACTCCTCCAGGTAGGTGGGTGGGTCCTCCAGACGCTCCGAGCAGTGCGTGTGCCAGCCGACACCGGCCTCCCGAGCCAGAGCCACGCTCCTCCGCACCAGGTCCTGGTCGTTGTAGATGATGTTGAGGGGCGCCGGCCAGACCTCCACCCGGCTACCGGCCGGATACTCCTCCATCGCGGCGGTCGTGATTTCGATCTCCTCGTCGTTGGAGTAGGAGAACAGCTCGCCGGCCAGGTTGAATCGGCGGGCTATGTCGGTCGCCTCGCCGACGATGCCCCGGGCCACCGCCCCGCGCAGGCCGACCTCGTGGATGGCGCCGGCGACAGCCAGGGTGGTGTCGAGATCGGACGGCGCGTAGTGGTTGTCGACCACCGTGGTGGTGCCGGCCTTGAGGGCTTCGACCGCTCCCAGCTTGGCTCCGATCCGGCCCTCCTCCAGGTTGATGGAGATCGAGAACGGCCACATGAAGTCGGTCAGCCAGGTCCACAGCGGCATCCCCTCACCCAGCCCGCGAGCCAAGCCCTGGAAGAGGTGGTTGTGGGTGTCGATCAACCCCGGCAGCACGGCCTTCCCGGAGCAGTCGATGGTACGCCCGGCCCGGTAGCCGGCCAGGTCCTCGTCCGGGCCCACCGCCACGATCCGGTTGCCCGACACCGCCACCGACCCGGGCTCGATCACCCGGCGCTCGTCGTCGACGGTCACCACCGACCCTCCGGTCAGGAGGAGGTCGCAGTCTCGGCTTGTCTCGTTCATCTGGCGAACCTCCTTTACGCAGCGGTTTCTACCGCCCGGTCCGGGATCTTCAGGAGTCGGGATGCGGTGCGGCCCATGATGGCTTCCATCTCCTCCTCCGTCACCTCGGGACCGCCGACCTCGGCGGCCACCCGGTTGACAGCCCGGAAGATGCCGGATGCCACCCCGCCGGGTCCGGACTTCTGCTTATCGTTGTTGTCGGACCCGTAGACCGCCCGGTCCAGCGCGCCGAGGCTCCTGAGCTTGTTCAGCACCCGGTACAGATCGCGGGGATCGCCCCCCGCGTAGTAGGACAGGTCGGCGTAGAAGTTCGGGTGCCGGGCCACCACGGCGATGCCCTCGTCCACATAGGGAAAGGCCAGGTAGACGACCACCTTGAGTTCCCGGTAGCGGATCCCGAGCTCGTCGAGGAGGACCGGACGGGCGTGGGGCATCGGAGCGTTGATGATCGGGGTGAAGCCGGTGTGGGTGTGGATCGGAAGGTCGAACTCGAGGCACTTCTCGTAGACGGGTGCCAGCCTGGGGTCGGCGGGGTCGTGGTGGTGGTACGTGGGCAGCAGCTTCATCATGCGGAACCCGAACTCGGTGACGCACCGTTCGATCTCCTCGGTGGCCGCCCGCACGTCGCGGAGCGCGTCCACGCACGCCACGCCGTACAGGCGTCCCGGATGGGCGGCGCACTGGGCCGCGGTGTAGTCGTTGGGCACGTGGACCTCGTGACGGTCCGGGTGGTCCGGATGGAACGTGGTGCGGCGCAGGTCCGATCCGTGCGCCAGGCCAACATCGATACCGGCCCGGTCCAGGAGGTCCACCAAGGCCGCCCCGTCGGTCCAGACGTACTCCCCGCCGTAGGGACGGTACAGCTCCTCCATCCACCAGACGGGAGCGTGGCGGGCCGTCTCGGTGAGGTAGAGCAGCACGTCGACGGTAGGCATCGGATCAGTCCAGCTTGTACAGGCGCTGGGCGTTCCCGCTCACGATGCCGTCGATGTCCGCGGTGGTGAACGGCTCCCGGCCGGTGCGATCGGCCACCTCGTTCAGCTCGCCCAGGAGCTGGGTCCCGATCTGCTGACCTCCGCCGGTCCGGTCCTTGTCGTTGTTGTCCGAGCCGTACAGAACCCGGCCCAGGGCGCCCAGACCCCGGAGTTTGTCGAGAGCGTCGAATAGTGGCCCCGGCCCAGCCCCCATGAAGTAGGCGATGTCGGCGTGGAAGTTGGGGTGGCGGGCCACCACCGCGATGCCCTCGTCCACGTAGGGGAAGTTGATGTAGACCAGCACGCGGAGGTCGCGGTAGCGGATACCGACCCGGTCGAGCCGTTCGGGGTGGCCGTACCGGAGCGCGGCGGTGATAGTCGGCGAGTAACCGGTGTTCACGTGGGCGACGATGTCGAGTTCCAGGCAGCTCTCCAGCATGGGCGCCACGGCGGGATCGTCGATGTAGTAGTTCTGGTAGGTGGGCAGGAACTTCGAGGACCTGAAACCGTAATCCTCCACGCAGCGGCGCTGCTCGATGACCCCGGCCCGCACGTCCCGCAGCGGATCGATGTTGGCCACGCCGATCAGCCGGTCGGGGAAGAGGGCCACCTGTTCCGCCGTGTAGTCGTTGGGCACGAACACGTGGCGCTGGTCGGGGAAGTCGGGGTGGTAGGTGGTGCGGCGGATATCGGAGCCCTGCACCATCCCCATGTCCACCCCGGCCCGGTCGAGGATGCCGACGATCGCCTCCCCGTCCGTCCAGATGTACCCGCCGCCGTAGGGGCGGTAGAGCTCCTCCATCCACCAGATCGGCGCCTGCTCCGCGGAGTCGGTCAGATGGAGGTGGCAGTCGACCGTCACCATTGAACGTACCTCCCCGGTCCGAGACTCGCAGTGACTTGGGCGCTTCGTAGCGTATCAAGCAGTCATGCAGGTGCGACAATTGCCGACGGCGATCGGGACCGATGTCGATGACGTACGTGAGTAGCAGAGCCCGGACCTCCGGTACCACGGTGAGGGCTGCGGTATGGGATAGTCCTCGGTCATCGCTGAGCGTCGAAGATGTGTTGCTGGCCGATCCGGCGTCCGGCGAGGTGGGCGTTCGGGTCGTGGCAACAGCAATCTGCGGAAGCGACCTCGCCTACGTCGACGGCCACTGGGCGTCGGCTAGTCCTGCGGTGTTCGGCCATGAGGCGGCCGGTGTAGTCGACCGGCTCGGCCCGGGTGTGACGGATCTGGCAGTGGGCGACCGGGTGGTCGTGACGCTGATCAGGAGTTGCGGATCGTGCCGCCGTTGCTTGGCGGGGGCGCCGGTGGGCTGCTCGGGCCGGTTCGCGCTGGACGAGTGCGGTCCGCTGCGCGGCGCCTGCGGGTCGGAGATCTGGCAGGGCCTGGCGGTGGCGGCGTTCGCCGAAGCGGTGACCGTCCACCGATCCCAGGTGGTCTGGGTGGGTCCGGAGATCGCCCTGGACGTGGCGGCGCTGCTGTCCTGCGGCGTCCTGGCGGGCGTGGGGGCCGTCCGCAACACCGCTCGGGTCGAACCAGGATCGTCCGTGGTGGTGCTCGGCGCGGGCGGGGTCGGCCTCAACGTGGTGCAGGGTGCCCGTCTGGCCGGTGCGGCGAAGGTGATCGCAGTCGATCCGGATCAGTGCCGGCTGGCCGCGGCCCTGCGGCTGGGCGCGAGCGCCGCGGTCGCGGTCGGTGGCGATGTGCAGGATGAGGTCCGGGCGGCGACAGACGGCGAGATGGCCGACTACGTGTTCGTGGCCACGGCGGCCGTATCGGCAATCGAAACGGGACTCGACCTGCTGGCGAGGATGGGGACGCTGGTGCTGGTGGGTATGCCGCCGAGCGGGGCGAGGGTTAGCCTGGACCCGGTTACGGTGGCGAGTAGGGGCCAGCGGATACTCGGCTCGAAGATGGGCTCTGCCCGGCCGGACCGGGACATTCCTGCCCTGGCCGCCCTCTACAGGGAGGGTCGCCTGGAGCTGGACGGCCTCATCACCGGCCGTTACGCGCTCGATGAGATCGAGGAGGCCCTCGGGTCGTCTCGCAGCGGTGACACCCTGCGCAACGTGATCATCACCGACGAGAGCCTGATCGCATGAGGATCGCAGACATCGAGACCTTCGTGGTGACCAACCCGAGACCGGATCTCGGCGGGCCCTACTTTGTTTTCGTGAAGCTCACCACCGATGACGGGATTGTCGGCTACGGCGAGCACTACGGGGCCACCTTCCGCCCTGCCGTGGTGGAGTCCATGCTGGAGGACCTGGCCGGGGCGTTGCTGATCGGTCGGGACCCGTTCCTGATCGAGCGCTTCTGCCGGAGCGCCTACGGGCGGGGGTTCACGGCTCGACCCGACGTCACCCTGGGCGGCGCAATCAGCGCGCTGGAGATGGCCTGCTGGGACATCATCGGCAAGGCCGTGGACAAGCCCGTCCACGCGTTGCTCGGCGGCCAGGTGAGGGATGCGGTGCGTTCCTACACGTACATATACGACGAACCCGGCATCGAGGGTGATGCCGTATACCGGGATCCCGAGCTGGCGGCCCGCCGGGCGGCCGCATACGTGGCGGAGGGTTTCACCGCTCTCAAGTTCGATCCGGCCGGTCCCTACTCCTCCATGGGCGGGTACCAGCCGCTCCTGGAGCGGATCGAGCTCTCGGCCCGGTTCTGTTCGGCCATCCGCGAGGCGGTCGGGACGGACGCCGACATCCTGTTCGGCACCCACGGGCAGTTCACGCCCGCCGGCGCGATCCGGCTGGCGGCGAGGCTGGAGCCCTACGATCCGCTGTGGTTCGAGGAGCCGGTCCCGCCGGACGATGTCGAGGGGATGGCCCGGGTCCGCCGGCACACCTCCATACCCATAGCCGCCGGAGAGCGCCTCACCGGCAAGATGGAGTTCGCCCGCCTCCTGGCGGCTTCGGCGGTCGACATCGTCCAGCCCGATCTGGGGCGGTGTGGCGGGCTACTCGAAGGCAAGAAGATCGCCACCATTGCGGAGGTCCACGGTGCCCAGATCGCGCCCCACTGCTACTGCGGGCCGATCGTGGGTGCCGCCAACCTGCAGCTGGCCGCCTGCTCTCCCAACTTCCTGATCCTGGAGGCGATCGAGGACTGGGGAGGGTTCCACGCTGAGCTCCTCAAGACCCCGTTTAGGTTCGAGAACGGATGCACTGTCGTCCCGACGGCCCCGGGCCTGGGTGTGGAACTCGACGAAGAGGTCCTGGCCGCCAACCGTTACGAGGGCGACCGTCTCCACATCGAGATGGTCGACGACCCGGTGGACCACAACGACCCCCGCTGGACAGGCCGCGGGTGACCCCGTCTCACGGCCAACGGGAGATCGACCTCTGATCCAGGCCGGGTTGTCATCACCGAAGGACCGGGGCGTGGGTCCGGACCTTCAGGACGGAACCTGATGTCTAGCCTCGTGAGATCACCATGGTGCTGGTCACAACAGGATGGCACGGTGCCTGTAACGTATGCGAGTATCGATGCTTACCAAGCTGACGATCCGCAATTTCAAGGGCCTGGCAACGGCGGAGATCGAACTGGGAAATCCGGTCGTCTTCGTCGGACCGAACGACTCCGGAAAAACCTCGGCTCTCCAAGCCCTCACTCTGTGGGATCTCGGGTTGCGTCGCTGGGCCGAGAAGCGTGGGAGCCAAGCACCGCCGGAGAGGCCGGGGGTGGCTGTTAACCGCCGGGATCTAGTGGGTGTGCCCGTTCCGTCGGCCCGCCAGCTCTGGCGAGCGCTAAGGGTCCGCGAGACGTATCGCGACGAGAGTGGGCAGCGTACTCGCAACATACGGATTGACGTGATCGTCGAGGGAGTGACACGTGGTGAGTCCTGGTCGTGCGGGCTGGAGTTCGACTACACCAACGAGGAAGGCTTCTACTGCCGTCCCATCCGTACCGACCCTGATGGAGCGGAACGCATGCCCGTCATCCCCGAGGGCCTCAGGCCGCGAGTCGTGATGCTTGGTCCGATGTCTGGTCTCATCTCCAACGAGACCCGGCTGGAGCCGGGGGCGATCAACGTGAGGTTAGGAGAGGGCCGAACCGCCGAGGTGCTGCGCAACATTTGCCTCCAAGTGCTCGAGTCGCCGGGAGGTGAGGAGCGGTGGGAGGGGATATCGCAGCGCCTGGAGAGGATGTTCGGCGCAATACTCGACCGACCCCGGCTGGTTCCTGAGCGGGGTGAAGTCGAACTCACTTACCGGAATCAGGGCGGTTACCGGCTGGATCTCACCACCGCGGGACGCGGCATGCAACAGACCCTCTTGCTGCTGTCCTTTATCAGCCTACATTCCGACAGTGTGGTGCTCCTAGACGAACCGGATGCTCATATGGAACTACTAAGGCAACGCGAAATCTACGGTTTGCTCAGCGAGGCTGCCGCCGGTAACGGCACCCAGGTCATATGCGCGTCGCATTCGGAGGTTGTTCTCAACGAGGCATTGACTTCCCCTGATCCTGACGCGGTGGTGGCTTTTGTTGGTGCCCCGCATCGGGTCGATCACAAGTCACAAGTGATCAAGGCCCTCCGTGATATCCGATTCGAGGACTACTACCAGGCCGAGATAACGGGGTTCGTTCTGTATTTGGAAGGCTCTACCGATCTGAGCATGCTCCGAGCCTTCGCCGAGGTACTGGGCCACCCGGCGGCTCCCGTACTGGAGCGACCGTTCGTCCATTATGTAGAGGACAAGCCCAATAAAGCACGCAGCCACTTTTTCGGCCTCAGGGAGGCCAAACCCGACCTGGTCGGATTCGCGCTCTTCGACCGGATTGACACCCGGCTGGATCCTTCAGGACCACTCGTGGAATACAAGTGGTCGCACCGTGAGTTCGAGAATTATCTGCTCCCATGGAAAACGCTCAGAGAGTACGCACGATCAGAGGGGCTGAAGGCCGCGGCCGGTCCACTGTTCGAGCAGATCGAAACGCGTCGGTGGGTCGATGCGATGGAACATGCCATCACCGAGCATGTGCCACGGGTCGCTCGCCGCAACACCCATGATCCTTTCTGGATCGATACCAAGATCAGCGACGACCTGTTCCCGCGGCTATTCGACACCTTCTTCGGCGAGATGGATTTGCCCAACCGGATGCGTAAGGCCAACTACCACCGGCTTATCCGCGGCCTGGAAGCCTCGGACGTCCATAACGAGGTCCTGTCGGTGCTCGACACCATCCTCGCCCAGGCCCGGGGGGCTTGTCCGCTACCCAAGGCTGATTGCCAGGCCCCCAGGACCATTGGACACTGGGATTGAAACCAATGCCGGAAGACGACATCAGAAGACGATCAGCCCGCGGGCCTGTTCACCGGCTGCGAGGGCGCGGAAGGCTTCGTTGGCCTGGTCGAGGTCGTATCGCCGGGTGATCAGATCTCCGATCCTCAGCCTGCCTGCGATGGCCAGTTCGACCATCCTCAGGAACTCCACAGCGGGATTGCTGCTGCCGTAGTTGGAGCCCAGGATCCGGCGCTCTCCCTGGATTAGCTGCATGGGGTTCACGGAGAAAGTCTCGTCAACGCCGGTCAGGCCGATCACCACCTCGACTCCCTGCGGGGCCAGAATACGGAGGCCCTGTTCCATGGCCTCGGTGCTGCCGACTGCGACGATGCACGCGTCCACTCCGTGACCGGTCAGCCCCATGACCCTGTCGACCAGGTCCTCCTTGGTGGAGTTGACGGTGTGGGTGGCGCCGAACTCCCGAGCGAAGTCCAGCTTGGAGTCGATGACGTCGACACCGATGATCGGGTCGGCGCCGGCGAGGGCGGCAGCCTGGACAGCGTTGAGGCCGATGCCCCCGCATCCCAGGACCGCCACGCCCTGGCCCTCCTTGACGCGGGCCGTATTGACCACCGCCCCGAAGCCGGTGGTGACCGAGCATCCGATCAGCGCCGCCAGGTCGAGCGGGAAGTCTTTCCGGATCCTCACGGCACCTTCCTCGGGAACCACGATGTAGGAGCCGTAGGTGGCTGGACCGTAGTGGTAGACGTCCGCGCCCCGGTAATGGAAGCGGGTTGTCCCGTCTGCCATCCGGCCGAATGGAGCCTCGTTGAGGCAGAGCGCGGGATAGCCCAGTTGACAGGGTCGGCAGGTCAGGCAGTTGGGCGCCCAGGAGATGATCACGTGGTCGCCCGGCGATAGCGTGCGACATCCCGGGCCCACCGCGTCGACGATGCCGGAGCCCTCGTCACCGAGCACGATCGGGGTCGGTGCGCCGGAATGGGTGCCGTCGGCGGTGAGCAGGCAGCTGTGGCACACCCCGCTGGCGGTCATCTTGACCCGTACCTCACCATCTCGGGGATCGTCGAGGTCCAGCTCGAGCATCTTCATGGGCTGGCGCGCCTTCACGAGAACAGGTGCGGTAATACGCATGTCTTGCTTCCTTGTGGGGCGTCGCGAGTGGCGCCCGGCTCCGGTGGTGGGGACCGCAGTCGGGAGCTGCGGATTCTCAGGGCAGGATCATATGCGGCCGGCCGTACCCTGGCGCCAACCCGGCTCCGGGCATAGCGTAAGGCGATGGATAGAGTGGTTGCCATGGCCGTTGGTTGGGATCGTCTCCGTAGGAGACGCTCCACTAGCTCCGGGGCGCGGTCCCAGTTCATCTACTGCCTGATCGCCCTCGTCCTGTTCCTGGCGGCTGCGTGCGGCGGAGACGATTCCGAAGCAGAATCCGAGATGACCATGGCGGCTGCCACCGTGGCCGCCGCCGGCATGTCGGACGAGGCCATGGTGACCACCACCTTGGCAATGTCGTTCTCCGAAGCGGCCGCCGCCGAGACCGAAGAGGCAGCCGCAGATGGGTCCGACTTCGCGTCATCGGCGGCTGCCGGTTTACCCGCAACGACTCCGGCCGACCTCGGGCGTGACATCATCTATCGGGGAACCATCTCGGTGCGAGCGTCAGATGTCGAGGCGGCCGCTCGTGAAGCTGTCAACATCGTGCAAGCATTGGGGGGATTCGTCTTCGGGCAGCAGGTCAGCAGTAGCCCCGAGCCCGAGTCCCGCCTGACGTTCAAGGTGATGCCTGCCGACTTCATGCCGGTTCTGGAGAGCCTTTCCCGCGTGGGCGAACTGGTCGACAAGCAGATCACCGCCGACGACGTGACCGAGCGGATCGTCGACTTCAGGAGCCGGATCGCCACCGCGGAGGCGAGCGTCCTGCGCCTAAGGGACCTCTTGCAGGAGGCGCCCGACCTCGAGAACGTGGCCCTGATCGAGCGGGAGCTCGTCCAGAGGGAGACCGATCTGGAAACCCTGCGCGGGCGCCTGCGAACCCTGACCGATCTGGTCAGCCTGGCCACCATCGAGATGGCCATCCTCCAGCTCCACGAACCGGTCCCCGAGACCGGCATCGCCGTGTACGCGTGGGTTTCCGACTCGGACGAGGATCCCTGCCTGGGCGAGGAGGTGCTCGTAACCTCCCCCGATGACGACGCCTACTTCTGCGTCCAGGTGGAGAACACCGGCGAGGTGGCCCTCACCGACGTGGACGTGTCCTCCGAGGCCCTCCGGCTACGTCCCCAGGACGGCCGCACCGACCAACGGTCGTTCCAACTGGTGGCGGGAAGCTTCGACAGGATCGAACCGGGGGCGCTGCTCAGCGCGGTATTGCACGAAACCATACGCGACGGGCGGATCGCGGGCCGGGTGGCTACCAGGGGCGGCATCGAGGTCAGATTCCAGGTCTCCGGCACGCCGGTTCCCGATGATGGCGTCCCACTGGACGCGGTGACCAACGACGCGATCACTTTCGTGGTGGTGGACGAGGAGGAGGGACCGCCGTCCTTCGTCGATTCGGTCCGTACTGGTTACCGGGGCGCGCTCCGAGCTCTCGGCTACATCGTGGCGACCGTCGGCCTGCTGCTGCCCTTCATCCCCGTCGTGGTCGTGATCGGCGCCCTCTACTGGTGGATCCGGCGGTGGATACGCGATCGCCGATCTGCTCGGTTGGTCCGCGCAGACTCGAGCCCGGACCGTTCGCAACACCCACCGGACGAACCGAACGACTAGCCGTCCGTCCGCGCCGGGGGTCGATTCCGGAAGAGCGGATCGATAAGCTGCCAGTCCAGCGACCGATCCGCCGACAGACTCACCGGAAGGAGTGTCGATCACCATGACAATCACGGATCTCGAGAGGGTCATCGCCGCGGCTGCGGAGCATCCGAGCGCGATGGAGGACCACGAGGTGTCGGCGGTCGAGCAGACCGTGGAACTGCTGGACCGTGGCGAGATCCGGCTGGCCGAGAAGGTGGACGGCGACTGGATCGTCCATGGCTGGATCCAGCAGGCCATCAACCTCTACTTCCGGGTGCCTGAGATGGAGACCTTGCACGCCGGGCCGCTCGAGTTCTACGACAAGATACCGCTCAAGCACGACTACGAAGGCCGGGGCAACCGGGTGGTGGCCGGGGGCATAGCCCGTTACGGGAGCCACCTCGAACCCGGAGTGGTGATGATGCCCAGCTTCGTCAACATCGGCGCCTACGTCGGCACCGGGACCATGGTGGACACCTGGGCGACCGTCGGCAGCGGGGCCCAGATCGGTCGCCGGGTGCATCTGGCCGGCGGCGTGGGCATCGGCGGCGTGCTGGAACCGCCGGGAGCGCGGCCGGTCATCGTCGAGGACGACGCCTTCATCGGTTCCCGGTGCATCGTCGTGGAGGGGGTGATCGTCCGCGAGGGTGCGGTCCTGGCGGCCCAGAACTCGCTGACCGCCTCGACCCACATCGTCGATGTCACCCAGGACCCGGCGGTCACCTACAAGGGAGAGGTTCCGGCGGGTGCGATCGTCATCCCCGGCAGCCGGAGCCGGGAGTTCCAGGGCGGTACCTACGAGGTGAACTGCGCCCTGATCATCGGTAGGCGGACCGGCACGCACGACGACAAGCTCGCCCTGATGGACGCGGCCCGCGACTTCGGCTTCGCCCTGTAGCCACGGCGAACGGGGGCGACAACCGGTTAGGAGAGGCGGAAGCCGGGATGATGCAGCACCCGGGGGAGGGCCGCCACTCCGGTTCGAGCCACTCGGCTAGCGGACCCGGCTGTCCGCTGTCAGCCGCATCCGCAGCCCCCGCCTGACGGGTTGGCCTTCATGACGGTGAAGCCCTCGCCCTGGGGCGTCTGCACGTAGTCGATCGCTACGCCCTCCACTGCCTCACGGGTCTCGTTCGCCACAGCCATCTTCACTCCGTGGGCCTCGAACACCTCGTACTCGTTGCCCGCCTCCGGCATGAAGGCGAGACCGAACATGGTTCGGCAGCAGCCCTGCCCTGCGGGAAAGACATGCAGGTAGGCCCTCTCCGGCGCTCCCTCGCTCAACTCGATCACCTTTTCGGCCGCTAACGGTGTCAGGTCGATCAGCGTCGTGTCGGTCATTACGTGTCCTTCCGTCCTCGGCGCCTCCGCCGGACCATGCCCGCGTACCGGAGTGGTTGTCACACATGGATCATTCGGCCTGGCCGGACCTTCGAGCCGATGTGAGAGTCGGGCTTCGCTGCTGGACACTGTAGCCTCCAGGCCATGCTTCTCGAGTGCCGGCAGGTACTGGCTGCCGACGGTACTGTCATCGATGGCCGGGAGCCGGATGTCTCCACTGTGGCGGCCAGGTATGCCGCGATGACGGAGGCCCGCCTGTACGACCGCAAGGCCTCCGCCCTCCAGCGTCAGGGCCGGCTGGCCACCTACGCCCCCTACGAGGGACAGGAGGCGTCGCAGATCGGCGGGGTGGTGCCGCTGGCTCAGGAGGACTGGCTGGTGGCCAGCTACCGGGATGCGGCGGCCATGCGCTTTCACGGCTACCCGTGGAAGAACCTGCTCCTCACCCGCATGGGCGACGAGCGGGGTGGCCATCCGCCCGAGGGGGTGAACGCGACCCCGCCCTCGATAACGGTGGGCGGGCACATGATCCACGCGGTCGGGATCGCCTGGGCCGAGAAGCTCAAGGGGACCGGTGCGGTGGCGCTGACCATGTTCGGCGACGGGGCCACCTCCGAGGGGGATTTCCACGAGGCCATGAACTTCGCCGGGGTCTATCGCACACCGACCGTCTTCTTCTGCCAGAACAACGGTTGGGCCATCTCCATGCCCAGATCCCGCCAGACGGCTTCCAGGACCATCGCCCAGAAGGCCGAAGCCTACGGTCTCCCCGGCGTGCAGGTCGACGGCAACGACGTCCTCGCGGTCGAGGAGGTGGTGGCCGAGGCGGTGGACCGCGCCCGGTCCGGGGAGGGGGCCACGCTGATCGAGGCCCTGACGTACCGGGTCCGCGGCCATACCACGGCCGATGACGATCGCCGTTACCGGGCCCGGGAGGAGGCGGCGGGATGGTTGGGCAAGGACCCGCTGGAGCGGGTTCGCCTGTGGCTGGAGCGGCGGGGGGCCTGGGACGAGGACCGGCAATCGGGGATCGAGAGCCGGGCTTCCCGGCGCATCGAGGCGGCGGTGGCCGAGGCCGAAGCGGTCGTTTCGTTCTCGGCGGGAGAGATCTTCGACGCTATGTACGAGGCACCGACCGGACCGCTGGCGGCCCAGCGCCGGCGCGCCGAGCGGAGTACCCGATGGGAGTGATGACCCTGGCGCAGGCTCTGAACGAGGCCCTCGACATCGCGCTGGACGACCCCCGCGTGGTGCTGATGGGCGAGGACATCGGGACGACCGGGGGCGTGTTCCGCATCACCGACGGCCTGGTTCGAAAGCACGGCTCCGAGCGGGTGATCGACACGCCGGTCGCCGAGTCGGGGATCGTGGGCGCCGCATTCGGCATGGCGATCGCCGGCCTGCGCCCCATCGTCGAGATGCAGTTCATGGGGTTCTCGTATCCCGCCTACGACCAGGTGATCAGCCACGTGGCCCGGATCCGGAGCCGGTCGAGGCACCGGTTCACGGCTCCGATGGTCATCCGGCTTCCCTACGGCGGGGGGATCGGGGCGTCGGAACATCACAGCGAGTCCACCGAGGCCATCTACGCCCACATTCCCGGCCTCAAGGTCGTGGTCGCCTCCACTCCTGAGAACGCCAAGGGGCTGCTCCTGGCGGCGGTCGAAGATCCCGATCCGGTGATATTCCTGGAGCCCATCCGGGCGTACCGGGCGGCGCAGGGCGAGGTACCGGACGGTCGCTACGTCACTCCCATCGGCGCCGGCATGCTCGAGCAGCGAGGTTCCGACATCTCCCTCATCTCCTACGGTGCGATGATGCGTGAGACCACCGAGGCCGCCCACCGCCTGGCCGCGGAGGGTGTCTCCGTAGAGGTGATCGATCTGCAGAGCCTCGTCCCTCTCGACGCGGACATGGTGGTGGCATCGGTACGCAAGACGGGAAGGGCGGTGGTGATCCATGAGGCTCCTCTCACAGGCGGTTACGGAGCCGAGATAGTCGCCCTGATACAAGAGAGGGCCCTGTACTCGCTCCGGGCACCGGTGCGGCGGGTGACGGGCTGGGATGTCACCGTTCCCCTCCGGCTCGCCGAGCACCACTACCTGCCCTCGGCGGGCCGCATCGTCTCCGCGGCACGTTCCGTTCTGGAGGCCTGAGATGGCACACGAGTTCCGCCTTCCCGATGTGGGAGAGGGTCTTGTAGATGCGGTGATCGTCTCGTGGTACGTGGACCTGGGCGAGGCGGTGGGGCTCGACCAGCCTCTGGTGGAGGTCGAGACCGACAAGGCGGTCATCGATATGCCGTCGCCGTTCGCCGGCGTGTTGCTGCACCGAGGCGGGGAGGACGGCGAGACCATAGAGGTCGGGTCGCTCCTCGCGGTGATCGGGGAGCCCGGCGAGAGATGGGCGCCGGCTGCGGCAGCCTCGGTGGCTGAGGAACCGGCGGCACCGGTGGTGGGTTCCCTGCCGGAGACGGGCGCGGCGCGGCCCGGGGGGCCTCAAGCCCTGCCGATGGTACGCAAGCTTGCCGAGGAGTTGGGGGTGGACCTGTCCGGTGTCCGGGGCACCGGTCCCTTGGGGCGTGTCACCGAACAGGACGTCAGGGCCGCCGTTTCCGATCGACCTACCGTTCGAGCGCCGATGTCCCGCTTGCGCCGGAGGATCGCCGAGAACCTGGCGCGCTCGTGGCGGGAGATACCGCACGTGACCACCTACGGTCACGCAGACTCGGACAACCTGCTCGCGGAGCGCTCACGGCTCGGTAAGCCCCCGGTGGAGGCATTGCTGATCGCCCGGCTGGTGCCGGTGCTGGTCCGGTTTCCCGCCTTCAACTCGGCGGTCGAAGGCGGCGAGATCGTCGAGCGGCGCTTCCACGACATCGGGTTCGCGGTCGACACACCCCACGGTTTGGTGGTGGCGGTGGTGCGTGACGCCGGGGACCTGCCGGTCGAGGAGGTCGCCGGGGAGGTTCGACGGCTCGCGGAGGGTGCGATAAAACGAACCCTGGGCGTGGACGAACTGCGCGGCCAGACCTTCACCATCTCGAACATCGGAGCGGTGGGGGGTGGCCTGGGCACACCGATCATCCCGTACGGCACCTCCGCCATCCTGTCGGTCGGGAGGGCCGGACTGCGGCCGGTCGTGAGGAACGACCGTCTCGAGATCATTCGCCAGTTCCCCCTCAGCCTCTCCTACGACCATCGCATCATCGACGGCGCGGAGGGGCGGCGTTTCATAGCGGCGGTGATCGCAGCTCTGGAGAGCTGAACCGGTTCCCCGAGTGAGAGCTTCGCTCCTGAGCCTCTAGCCCCGATTTTTCATGGATGGGGGTTTGTGCGGGTGCTAGCTGCAGCCGGTGGTGTCTCCGCAGGTCAGGCAGACGTAGCAGGCGCCGTTACGGATGGTCATGTGGCCGCATGAGGAGCACACCGGGGCGTCTCCCATCAGGCCTCCGATCATCTGGCCGGCACTCGCAAGGGCGGCTTCCCGGGTCATCCCCTCTGCCATGCCCGATCCGTTGCCGGTACCCACCGGCACCAGGCTGAGGGGCTGCTGGATGGGGCCGGGCTGATCGGAGTCCACGAACCTGGCCGCGGTGGCCTGTGCCTCGATGTCGCGTTCCTTGACCGCCTCCGACAGCTTCATCTGGCGACCGGCCTCGGCGGCGATTCCCTTCGGGGGCTCGGGGAGGTCGCTGCTTGACCGGTCCGGGGGGACCTGGGCCAGTTCGTCCCGATGCAGGTACTCGACCCCGAGCGCCCGGAACACGTAGTCCACGATCGAGTTGGCCATCTTGATGTTGGGATGCTTCTCCACGATGCCGCGGGGCTCGAAGGTCTGGTAGACGAAAGTGTCCACGTACTCCTCCAGCGGCACGCCGTACTGGAGGCCCTTGCTGACCGCTATGGCAAAGCTGGCCAGCACACCCCGGAGCGTGGCGCCCTCCTTCGCCAGGTCGATGAATATCTCACCGAGCGTTCCATCGTCGTACTCCCCGCTGCGGAGGAACACCTTGTGGCCACCGACCCGAGCCTCCTGGGTCCACCCCGTCCGGCGGGCCGGTAGCAGGAAGCGGGGACGTGGCTGGTGGGCGTAGGCCTGGGTGGGTGAGGTGCCGTTGGGCCAGACCCCCCACGCCAGGGCGGACTCGGCCTGCAGCGCCTCGGTGACTTCCTCGCTCTCCTCCTCCGACACCCCGTCGTCCGAGGAGGCGGACAGCGGCTGCGAGGCCTTGGAGCCGTCGCGATAGAGGGCCACTGCCTTGACGCCCAACTCCCAGGACATCATGTAGGCATCCGCCACATCCTCGACTGTGACCTCGTTGGGCATGTTGATCGTCTTGGAGATGGCGCCCGAGATGAACGGCTGGGCGGCGGCCATCATCCTGATGTGGCCCGTGTGGTGGATGAACCGCTCCCCGTACCGGCCGTTGCGGTTGGCGCAGTCGAACACCGCCAGGTGCTCGGCCCGCAGGTGCGGCGCCCCCTCGATGGTCTGCCGGCCGCAGATGAAGTCGTTGGCGGCCCGGATCTGTTGCTTGCTGAAGCCGAGCGCCGGCAGCAACCTGAACTCGAACGTCCCGTACTCCTCCTCGGTGAAGCCGAGCCGTTCCAAAGTATCGGCGCCCAGCGTGAAGGCGTTGAAGGCGTTCACGAGTTCGAATGCGCCGGGTAGGGCTTTCGCGATCTTGGCCAGGTCCTCGGCGGTGAATTCCCGCTCCGCCAGGCTCCGGCGGTTGATGTGCGGAGCGTTCTCGAGCGATGAGGTACCCACAACGTAGGCCAGGATCTCGAGGATCTCGTGCTTCTCATAGCCGAGGCGCCGCAGCGAAGGGGCGATCGACTGGTTGGCGATCTTGAAGTAGCCCCCGCCGGCCAGCTTCTTGAACTTGACCAGGGCGAAGTCGGGCTCCACCCCGGTGGTATCACAATCCATCACCAACCCGATGGTCCCGGTAGGAGCGAGACAACTTATCTGCGCGTTGCGGTAACCGTGTTGTTCGCCCACTCCCAGGGCGCGGTCCCAGGATCGGTGGGCCGCGTCCAGCAGGTCGGCAGGGCAGTGTGACGGGTCGATGGTGCTGACCGTGGTGCCGACACCCTCGAAGTCCGTCTCGTCGTAGGCCGCCCGACGATGGTTCCGTATCACCCGCAACATGTTTTCGCGGTTCTTCTCGAACCCGGGGAAGGGGCCCCGCACCTTGGCCATGTCGGCGGAGGTGGCGTAGGCCTCGCCGGTGAGGATGGCGGTCAGCGCGCCGGCGATCGCCCGGCCCTCGTCCGAGTCGTAGGGGATTCCGGAGCGCATCAGGAGGCTGCCGAGATTGGCATAACCGAGGCCGAGGGTGCGGAAGTCGTACGAGCCCTGGGCGATGGCCCTGGACGGGAAATGCGCCATCGTCACCGAGATCTCCAGGACGATCGTCCATAGCCGGATGGCGTGGAGGTAGCCGTCGGTGTTGAACCGGCCGCTTGCGTCATCGAGGAAGGCGCCGAGGTTGATGCTGGCTAGGTTGCAAGCCGTGTCGTCCAGGAACATGTATTCCGAACAGGGGTTGGACGCCCGGATCTCGCCGTCCGCCGGGCAGGTGTGCCACTCGTTGATGGTGGTGTGGTATTGCACGCCCGGATCGGCACAGGCCCAGGCGGCGTCCGCGATCTGCTCCCACAGGTCCCTGGCCCGTACCGTCTTGCTGACGTCACCCTCGAGCCGGTTGATCAGGTCCCAATCGCCGTCCTCGGCGACCGCCTTGATGAAGCGGTCGTCCACCCTTACCGAGTTGTTGGAGTTCTGGCCCGACACGGTCATGTAGGCCTCACCGTTGAAGTCGGCCGGGAAGCCGCCGTGCTCGATCAGGAGGCGGGCCTTCTGTTCCTCGTCGCGCTTCCAGGCGATGAACTCCTCGATGTCCGGGTGATCGGTGTCGAGGATGACCATCTTGGCGGCCCGCCGGGTGGTGCCGCCGGACTTGATCGCCCCCGCCGCCCGGTCTCCGATCTTGAGGAACGACATGAGCCCCGAGCTCTTCCCGCCGCCCGCCAGCGGCTCGCCCTCGGCCCGGAGGTTGGAGAAGTTGGAGCCGGTGCCGGATCCCATCTTGAAGAGACGGGCTTCCCGGACCCAAAGGTCCATGATCCCGCCGTCGTTGACCAGGTCGTCGGCCACCGACTGGATGAAGCAGGCGTGGGGCGCCGGCCTGGAATAGGCGTCGGGGGAGGGGAGTACCTCGCCGGTCTCCTCATCGACATACCAGAACCCCTGCCGCGTGCCGGTGATGCCGTACTTGTGCGACAGGCCGGTGTTGAACCACTGCGGGCTGTTGGGCGCCGCCATCTGGTTGGCGAGCATGTACTTGATCTCGTCCTCGAAGGTCTGGGCGTCGGCGGGGCCTCCGAAGTAGCCGTAGCCCTCTCCCCAGTGCCGCCAGGTTTCGGCGAGCCGGTTGAAGACGTCCTTGGCGGAGTGCTCCGACCCCAGCACGGGGTTGCCTTCCGAATCCAGCACCGGATCGCCGTCTGCGTCCAACTGGGGCACGCCGGCCTTGCGGAAGTACTTCGAGACGATGATGTCGGTGGCCACCTGCGACCAGGTGGCGGGGACCTCGGCGTCGTCCATCTCGAAGACCACCGAGCCGTCCGGATTGACGATCCGCGACTCGCGGCGGGTCCAGGCGATTCCCTCGTACGGGTCGCGGCCTTCGGTCGTGAACAGACGCTGCATCCGAAGTCCATCTCCCCGTTCCGCCATCATCGCACTCCTTTCGATTAGAGTCCGGGGCACCGCCGAGAGCCCCCACTCTTCGCTCGCCACACGCCGATACGCCTTATTGCCGGTACCTCGACCGGCCCCCGATCATGGCGGTCGGGTCAGTCATGCCCGAGATCGGGCATACCAGTGTAATACCATGGATGTAATTATTCAACTGGTTTCCGTGCCGTCGCCGGCCCTGAGGTCAAATAATTCCCCGGCCCGGAGATGTCTAGCTTGCCTGTTCGCCTTGCCGGCGCCCCGCGCGATGAACCGCGCCGGTGGGTGGGAAGTGCGATCCGGGCAGCGCCGAGCTTCGTGGCGCGGTCCGGACCGACGGGGGAAGAGGGGAAGAGAGGGCACACGGCCGGGGAAGTCGGCATCACCATACAGGCTCTGCTGTCGTCCGCCCGCCTACTCGTCCATCCGTTTTTTGTCTTTCTGGACATGGGTACGCGGGTAGAGGGTCTCCGTGTGGCCATCCACCGAGATGACCTGGCCGCTGATTCGCTTTCCTCGCGCCGAGGCCAGGAAGACGACCATGCCGGCTACCTCCTCAGGATCGACGAAGGTTCCCATCGAGGTCCCCGCCGCGTATAGGGAACGTATCTCCTCCCTGGACCGCCCCTCCGCATCGGCGTGGGCGGCGATCACCCGATCCATGCGGTCTCCGGTGATGGCGCCCGGAGCGATGGCGTTCACCCGGATGCCGTGGCGTCCGAGTTCCATCGCCAGGGTCTTGGTCAGGCCGATCACGCCGAACTTGGCCGCCACGTACGGCGCCCGGTGCGGCATGCCGTGGAATCCGGCCGTGGACGAGATGTTGACGATGACGCCGCATTGCTGCCGCTTCATGGCGGGGATGACACGCCGGGCGCAGTGGAACTGGCCGTCAAGGCCCACCGCCAGGCACCGGCGCCACTCGTCCGGGGTGATTTCCTCGAGAGGCTTGGTGGGCCCGGCTATCCCCGCATTGTTGACCAGCAGGTCGATCCCTGCGGCGGCGATCGGGTCCAGCCAGGCCGCCACCGCATCCGGATCCGTCACGTCCACCCGAGCGCCTTCCACTGCGGACGGCAGGCCGGACAGCGCCCGTTCGTCGATGTCGCACACGAAAACGGTGGCGCCCTCGCCGACCAGCGCACCGGCAATGGCCAGGCCGAGCCCGCCGGCGCCCGCGGTCACCACGGCTCGCTGTCCGTCGAGGCGCGTGTCCATGCCCGGAGGTTATCGGCCGGCGCTCGCTCCGGGCGGCGGGAAGGCCTGCCATTGACGCCGGTCCATTCGCCCCCTCGCCCCGATACAATCCGTGCCATGGATCTCTACGCCCGCGTCAACATCCTCGAAGGCCGGGCGGTCCGTCTCGGTAGGGGCAGCCTCGACGATGTGATCTCGCTCGATGCCGACCCGATCAACCGCGCCAGGGGTTGGGCCGACATGGGAGTGGATCGTCTCCTCGTGGTCGATCTCGACGCGGCCGCCTACCGCTCCTACCGCAACCGTCCCCTGATCGACCGCATGCTGAGCGCGCTCGACGTGCCGATCGTGGTGGCGGGTGGGATCCGCTCCGAGCGCGAAGCCGCCCGGCTCATCGAGCAGGGCGCCTGGAAGGTGACCATGGGCACGGCCGCCATCGAGACCCCCACCATGGTCTGGGACCTGTGCCGTGACTTCCCCGGCCGGATGATGGTGTCGCTCGATGTGCTCGGCAACGAGGAACTCGTCACCGAGGGGTGGACGTCCGACTCGGGCCGGTTCATGGAAGAGGTGATGCTCGAGATGGCCTCGTGCGGGGTGAGCGGGTTCTTCGTGACCGACGCCCGCCGGGATGTTCTCTCGGAACGTCCCAACCTCGACATCCTCCGGACAGCCCTGGAGTACATCGACGAGCCGGTGGTCGCCTCGGGCGGCGTGCGGAACGTGGACGACCTCCGCGCCCTGACTTCGATCGATGTCGAGGGCCGTAGCCTCGCCGGAGTGGTGGTGGGCCGCGAGGTCACCGAAGGACGCTTCACGGTCGGCCAGGCCAAGGCGGTTCTCGGCGGGCCAGGAGCACCGCTCTCCCGGGTGCTACAGCTCCGGGTTGTGATCCCGTGCAGCGACCTGGGCCGGAGCATCGACTTCTACCAGAGCACTCTCGGTTTCGCCCGCATCGAGACAGCCGCATCCCACGGACCCGGAGCGGACGGGGCGACCGGCACGAGAGTCCTGCTGGACGTGGGTGTCGACTCCGTGCTGGAACTGGTGCCCGAGGGCGACCCCGGGCAGGTCCGGTATCCATGCCGGCTGGTCTTCGTGGTGGATGACGCGGAAGCCCGCCGGGATCAGGTCGAAGCCCTCGGCCACACCACCGGTCCCGCGGCCGGAGAGTCCCCCGGAGCCTTCGAGGTCGAGGCTCCGGACGGTGTTACCGTGATCATCTCCGAACCTCTCGGGGTACGAACTCCGTAGACCGCATTCCGGCGAGCAATCGCCTGCTGAACCGAGGAGGGCCGTGGTGAAGATCGGCTCGGGAAGATTCCGTCTGCTGCTGCTGTCGATGGTCGGCGCCCTGCTGCTGACCGCATGCGAGTTCCGTCTCTTCGCCGATCTCGTGATCGAGGAGGACGAGAGCGGTTCGGTTGCGGTCGAGCTGTCCATGGACGATGCCCTCGCCTCGCTGCTCGGTGCCGAATTCGGTGGCGAGTTGCCGATCGGAGAGGAGATGGTTCCGGACGGCTGGAGCGTCGCGGCCGTCTCCGATGCCGGATACGAAGGCATCCGCGCCACCGTCCCCTTCGAGTCGTTGACCGGGCTGCATGGACATCTGTCCGACCTGGCGGCGACGGGAGGCGAGTTGAACGGTCTGGGATTGCTTGACTTCCTGGCCGCCGGCCTGCCCACCCGGGAGGGCGACTCGTTCCGGTTCAGCCTGACCATCCCGGCCGGCGTGGAGGGGTTGTTGGGAGAGGGCCTGGCGGACAGCCCCCTACCGGTGGACCTCTCCATGATCGACCAGGTGTTGGACATCCGCGTCAGCGTGATGCTGCCCGGCGAGATCGTCTCCCACAATGGCGACCTGCACACCGGAAGCCTGGTGGTCTGGAACCTCTCCGTCACCGACTCCGGGCGCACGCTCGAGGCCGAGTCAAGGCTCCCGCCGTCCGGGGTGCGTACGGCCATCGTCTGGATGGCGGTGGCGGCGGCCCTGATCGTCGTTATCGTTCTGGTCGTGATGGTCGCGTCCCGGCGGCGACGGATCAGGTCGGCCGAGCCGGGTGCGGGAGGGTACTGAAAATGTCCGGTCAGCCCGACACGCGGATGATCCGGCGGTTCGCTACGGGGAGCAGATCATGAGGCTCATCGAGGGGCTGGTGGTGGACCGCGAGCTCACCTATTCGGACGTCTTCCTCGTGCCCTCCTTCTCGGACATCTCATCCCGGATGGATGTCGATCTCACCCCGCCGGACGGAGTCGGCACCAGCATCCCGGTCGTGGTGGCCAACATGACGGCGATTTCGGGCCGTCGCATGGCCGAGACGGTGGCCCGTCGCGGCGGCCTGGCCGTGTTCCCCCAGGACGTGGAGATCGAAGCCATCGCCGACATGACGTCCGCCGTCAAGAGTGCGGACACGGTGCTGGACACCGCCATCACCCTGACCCCTCACGACAACGTCAACACGGCGAGGGCATTGATCAACAAGCGGGCGCACGGGGCGGCCATCGTGGTGGATGAGAGGGGCCGTCCGGTGGGGATCTTCACCGAGGGTGACCAGGAGGGCGCCGACCCGTTCACCCACCTGTCGGAGGTGATGTCGCACGAGCCGATCGTCCTTCCCGCCTGGCTGGATCCCGAGGCCATGTTCGAGGAGCTGGCCGAGCGCCGGGTGCCCCTGGCGCCGGTGGTGGACGAGTCGGGGATACTGGTCGGCGTCATCACCCGTCCGGGCGCCCTGCGCGCCACCGTGTACGAGCCGGCTACCGACCACCAGGGCCGGCTGCTCGTGGCCGCCGCGGTCGGGATCAGCGGAGATGCCGGCGCCCAGGCGGCCGGATTGTCGGAGGTCGGGGTGGACGTGGTGGTGGTCGATACCGCCCACGGTCATCAGGCCCGGATGATCGAGGTCTTGAAGGAAGTCCGGGCGGTGGTAGATGACCGTCCGGTCGTGGCCGGCAACGTGGTGACAGCCCAGGCCGTCACGGACCTCATCGACGCCGGCGCCGACATCGTCAAGGTCGGGGTGGGGCCCGGCGCCATGTGCACCACCCGGATGATGACCGGCGTAGGCCGTCCCCAGTTCTCGGCGGTGGTGGAGTGCGCCGCGGCGGCCCGATCCCGCGGGCGGCATGTTTGGGCCGACGGAGGGGTGCGCGACCCGAGGGACGTGGCCCTGGCCCTGGCTGCCGGCGCGTCGGCGGCCATGGTCGGCTCGTGGTTCGCCGGCACCTACGAGTCGGCCGCTCCCACCCTGTCAGACGTGGAGGGCAACGTCTACAAGGAGAACTACGGCATGGCTTCCCGCCAGGCGGTCAAGCGGCGCACCGCCAAGGACACCGCCTACCAGCGGGGACTGAAGACCATGTTCGAGGAGGGTATCTCCGAAGGCCGCATGTATCTCAGCTCCGAGGCGCCCGGCGTGGAGGACCTGCTCGATCGGATCACGGCCGGGGTGAGATCGTCCTTCACCTACGCGGGTGCCCGCACGATCGACGAGTTCCACCGACGGGCGGTGATCGGGGTCCAGTCCTCGGCCGGGTATTCCGAGGGTCAGCCGCTCCACGACGGCTGGTAACCAGCGACGATTGTCGCGGTAGCGGCGCCGATTGCGAGTAGCCTCAGTATCGATGGCACGGGTAAGGCTGTTCGCGAACCTGCGCGAGATCGCTGGAAGCTCGCAGGTGGATATCGAGGGCGACACCGTGGGCGCAGTGGTCGATGCCCTGGGGGAGCGGTTCGGGCCGGAGTTCCGGCGCCATATGCGGACCGCCCGCCTCTGGAAGAACGGGCACGAGGGGTCCAGCGAGGACCCGGTGCGGGACGATGATGAGTTGGCGGTCATTCCTCCGGTTTCGGGCGGCACCACCGCGGGGACCGGCGCCGGTGGCATGGACGGGCTGTTGCTGGCCGGCATGATGCTGGCTCTGATCGTGACCAACACCCTCGACATAGCGATCGTGGTGGCTGTCTGGGTGGGGGTGGTGGCACTCTGGGTGGTCGACCTGGTCAACGCCTCATCCGACACCGATTTCCGTTTGCATGCCCAGCCCATCCTGGCCTCTGTCCTGGTCTCCATGGCCATCGCCAACACGCTCGGGCTGCTGGGTCTGGGGATCGGCGTGGCTGTCTCGATGGTGCTGGTGATGGGATGGGCCGTGGTGCGGCCCTCGGCCCGGGACCTGACCTCGATCGCCGCTTCGGCGCTGGGCGCGGTGATCGCCTCCCTGGCGGTGGCGTCCCTCCTGCTGGCCAGGTCGGTCGCCGACGGCGGGGACCGCCAGGTCGCCGGGTTGCTGATCGTGATCGCCGTGGGCGCCCTGGTCGGCCGGTGGACCGAGGTAAGCCGGTCACGCCTGTTCGATCCCTACCTGGCCGGCCCGGTGCTGATGGTCGTGGTAGCCGTGGCGGTCGCCTACCTCTCCGGGTTCGATCTCCTGGCCTGGTTCTTCATCGGACTGCTCCTGGCATTCGCAACGATCGCGGGCCGGGGTGTCGGCCTGGCTTTCCGTACGGGAGCGATCCGTCTGACGTCCAGACCGGGCGGTCTTCTGGCTGCTCTGGACGGTCCGATGCTGGCCGTGGCGGTATTCATGCCGGCGCTGCGGATGATCGGGTGAGGGCCGCAGTCCCAAGCGAACACGCCTAGTTGTTCTTGACCGGCTCTATGAGGTCGCGGGCCCGGCGTGACTGACCACTGACCACTGTGGTCAGTCTGTGGAATGGCGGTGTGCTAGGCCTGATTATACATGTCCCCAGCACACCAACTTGGATCCCACATCAACCGCATTATTCGCGAGCAGCCACCCTTCACCCGGCGGTTGATTCCAGACCAGGCCGGAAGATCGGGCAGCCAGATGGCCGTAACCCCAGGTCAGGAGCAACGGAGCACCCATTCCAGCCACCCGCACAAACCCGCACCATGAATAATTGGGGAATTATATAGAAAAGTCACAGCCCCTCAGTATACTGTTAGGTAACAGTCGAAGGGGATAGACGATGGCAGCCACCACGGGAATCGCACCAGGCAAGAGCCACCGCGAAGGCATCAGCCTCATACAACTCTCCCAACTGTTCCCCAACGAGGACACCGCCCGCAAATGGTTCGAGTCCATCATCTGGCCCGACGGCCGAGAATGCCCACACTGCGGATCAGACGACACCTACGAAGGCACCCACCGCACCATGCCCTACCGCTGCCGCTCGTGCTGGAAGCACTTCTCCGTCAAGACTGGCACCGTCATGGCCTCATCCAAGATACCCCTCCGCAAATGGGCCTACGCCATCTACCTCGATGTCACCAACCTCAAAGGCGTGTCCTCGATGAAACTCCACCGCGACCTCGGCGTCACACAGAAAACCGCCTGGTTCATGCAGCAACGCATCCGAGAAGCCTTCGGCGAACTAGTCCCTGACTCGGAGAAGATGGAAGGTCCGCTGGAAGTCGATGAGGCGTTCGTTGGCGGGTTGGAGCGCAACAAGCACGCTTCGAAGCGTCAGCATCTCGGCCGCGGACCCGTCGGCAAGACCGCCGTGGTGGGCATAAAGGACCGGGCCACCGGCCAGGTCATAGCAAGGGTGGTTCCCAACACGGAAGCATGCACACTCCAGGGGTTCGTCGAAGAGCACCGAGTAGAGAACGCGCCGGTCTACACGGACGGGTCACACGCCTACGACGGCCTCCCGAACCGAGAACTGGTACACCACTCGGTCGGGGAGTACGTTCGGGGGCAGGCGCATACGAACGGGATGGAGAGCTTTTGGGCGACGTTGAAGCGGGCGCACAAGGGCACGTTCCACCGGCTCTCGCCGAAGCATCTCCAACGGTATGTCAACGAGTTCGCCGGACGGCACAATATCCGGGACTTCGATACCTGGGATCAGATGTGCCACGTGGCCGCCGCGATGGTCGGACGACGGCTCTTGTACCGGGACCTCACCGCGGACACCGGACAGTCGTCGTTCGCCACCTGACACTCGGCGGGATGGCCGTCGGGCAAACTTGGTATCCTAAGGGACATGCCACGTGACATGAGACTCATCTGCGCGGTTCTCCGGTTCGCCGAGGGACGGGACAAGACGGAGTTTGACGCTGTTCTCGACACCTACGAAAGACGCTTGGTGGTCTACCACATACGCCTATGCAACGACGCCGGGTATCTCCGGGAGGGAACAGCACGAGTGGGCAGCATCTACAATGCTGTCGGGGAACTCACATGGCAAGGCCACGACGCTCTCGAAGAGCTCTGCACTCTCTAAAACCCCTACCTGTCTGCGCTAGTAGAAGTCGTACTGCGGGCAGTACACCTCAGCGGCGACGACGATGAACGTGGCCGCGTCGCGTTGGCTGAAGTCACGGGCCAGGGTCGGGATCAGGCTGTGGGCCGAGCGCCCGGATAGAAGGTCCTCGCAGACCGCCCGGCCGAGGTTCGCTAGGTCGGACGGGTAGAACCAGTCGAACGACCCGTCCTGTTGGCGATGGTCCAATAGCCTTCCGAACTTCAAGTCGTCGAGCTCGCGTTGGCTGACCGTCGTTGTGGTGCGTCGTGTGGTAGCGGGCCTCGTAGTGGGTTCCGGGTAGGTCGAGGACGCCATTGTCGGTCGCGGCCGGCTGGTGGTTGTGGACTCGGGAAGGTCGATCGTGCCGCTCTGCCACAGCCACCAGGCGCCACCGAGGACTATCAGCAGAACGAGAGCGAACAGGCAGCCAGCGGGGGAATCCCCCTTACTGGACGTGGGGTCATCCATGTTGGCGGTCCCTTCGGTGGGGGTCTTGTACCGTTGCTACCCAGCACTGGACCGCCAGCCGACCGAAGGGACCATTGTGGGCACAAGTCCCCTCGGCGGTGGGTCGTTCTGGTTGTGCTGGGTAGCACTGCCGAAGGTAACAGCGATTACAACGGTTGTCATGTAGGATGAGGGGGTCGGAGTGAGCGAGGTGGCGGATGGCTGCTAGGCCGAAGCGGGCACGGAAGCGTCGGCGGGGCCGTCCCGCCGATTACAAGGGGGCCACACCCGAGCAGGTGGCGGAGGCTGTGTTGAGGTTTCGGGTCCAGCCGGGGATGAGGTCGAAGCGGTTCGCCAACCCGAGCAAGGGAGAGGCGTAACCATGAGCCCACTATGCACTGTCGAAGCCGTCTTCGACAACCTGCGCCCGATAGTCGAAGACCGGACCGCAGAAATGGCCCAGGTGACAGGCCACGGCTACGTTGTAGACGGGTCCGCTCCAGGCTCGATAGTCGTGCGGCTTACAACCCCTGGCACAGCAGTAGGAGAAGCAAGTTTCGAAAAGCTGGCGGACACAATCTACGCCAGTATGCCGAGGGTCGGCACATCGAACTTCGGCTTCGAGGTTACGGTCGGCCGTGACAACCAAGATCTGCTCTGCAAGGTTGCAACCGGGAACGGAACCGTCATGGACCTAGATGAGTTCGTAGACTACGTCGTGCGCCCTTTGTTCGCCGCCCTATAGGTTCCGCATCGAGGCAACCCAACCCTTACGCCTGATCCCCGCATAATCATGCGGCCTGTCGCCCTGGCTCTGCATAACCATTCGTCACTTTCCTCCATAATTCCCAATAATTGGGGCTATGCGTCGGTCAGCGGGGTTCCTCGCAAGGCTCGCTGACGAAGGCGTTCCCGGAGCGGTACGTTGAGGAAGCGGAACGCCGCGTGCGGTGCCGGTGACCAGCAGAGCACGCCAAGTTGTTCTATAGGCAGACCACTAGCCTTAAACGCCATGTCCAAACACATCCGGCGCGTGGTGCTCATGGTCGCGTCCGTACTGGCTCTCGCAGCCGTGGCGCCCGCCCCCTCTGTGGCGGTGACCCAGGCTGAGGTGGACGAGGCTTGTGGCGAGTACCGGGATGCGGTGGACATGCTGGACGCCGCGGTCGCGGAACGGAACGATGCGCAGGCCCAGGTGGCCGGGCTCTATGCGGACCGGGACGTCATAGCCGGCCGGGTCGACCGGCTCCAGGACCAGATCGCGGAACGCTACGAGGAGCTCGAGGTGCTCCGCAAGGCGGTGGTGGATTGGGCGGTCGAGTCCTACATGACCGCCGAGACGGAGATCAGCGGCATCGTGCTCAAGACCTCTTCGTTGGACGAGCTGGTCACCAGCCAGGAGTTCATCAACGCCATCACCACCGAGCGGGTGGCGGCGGTGGACCGCTGGCGGCTGATACTGGCGCAGACGGAGGTCATGGAGCGGCAGCTCGTGGAGGAGGAGGCCGAGTTGCTCATCCTGGAGATCAGGGCCGACCAGCAGGCCGGGATCCTGGCTGCGGCGACGGACGAAGCCCTGTACGCCTCACGGCAGTTGGAGGGAGAATGCAGCCGCCTCTACCGGCAACGCCAGGCCGAGGTGGCCCGGGCCCGGGCTCTCGAGGCCGCCCGCCGGGCGGGTCCGGCGGCCGGGGTCGGGCCCGGGTTGACGCCCGGTTTCATCTGCCCCATGGATCCGGCCGCCACCTCCTTCATCAACGACTGGGGCTTCCCGCGGTCGGGAGGGCGCACCCACCGGGGCAACGACCTGTTCGCCCCCAGGGGTCAACCCATCTATGCGGTGGGCAACGGCACGGTGCTGCTGACGCAGGGAGGACGGGGCGGTACCGGTCTGTGGCTGGCGGCCGACCACGGGGTCGACTACTACTACGCCCACCTTGACGGTTACGCCCCGGGGATGGCCTCGGGGACCCGGGTCAGCCGGGGCCAGGAGGTGGGCTACAACGGAAACACCGGGAACGCCCGCACCACCCCGCCCCATCTGCATTTCCAACTCCATCCCAGGGGGCGGACCTCATCGCCGGTCAATCCCTACCCGACGCTGGTGCGAGCCTGCCTATGAGCGCACCGGGAGTGTCCATCCGGCCCGATACGCTCGACCCGTGCACCCGGTGATGTTCGATACCAGGACCGGCGGTCATCGTGCGGCGGCGGATCGGGTCGGCCCGTTCGCCACCCGGGACTTCCTCGCCACCGTGTGGCGGCACACCGCCTCGCCCGGCCAGGTTCCCCTCATCCTGTCGGACGAGCGGGGGGAAGTGGCCCTCGTCGAGGAGGGTGATCATCTCGGGCTTCTGGGCCACGAGGACCTGGTCGACTACCGGTCGCCGCTCGGCGAGGCGGTGGACCTGCTGGCCGAGCACTTCCGAGCGTCCGGCCGGCGCCGTTCCTTCCGGTTCGATTCCCTCCCGTCGGCCGCCGCCGACGTTATCACCGAAGCCCTGGACCGGGTCGGTTCCGGCTATGGCATGGCCCCGCACGCCGAGACCGCCGTGGTGGACCTCCCGGAGACGTTCGACCAGTACCTGACCGCCATCGGCAAGAAGCAGCGCCACGAGGCTCGCCGCAAGCGCCGCCGGTTCGTCGGGGAGATGGGCGGGTTGCGCCTGGCGACCTGCGAGGAGCCGGGTCCGGTGCTGGACGACTTCTTCCGGCTCCATCGCCGCTCGGCGGGGCGGAAGGGTCGGTTCATGACCGATCCGATGGAGGAGATGTTCACGGAGCTTCTGAGCGGGGAGGGTTGGCGCCTGGACGCCTTGTACGGGGACGGCGACCTCCCGGCAGCCGTCGTGATCGGCTACTCGGACGCCGACGGCTATTACCTGTACAACTCCGCCTACGACCCCGATCTCCGTCACGTGTCGCCCGGCGTGGTGCTCCTCACGGAGTTGATCGCCGCCACCATCGGGGCGGGGGGAGCTGTGTTCGACTTTCTCAAGGGATCGGAGCCCTACAAGTTCCGCATGGGGGCTCGGGCGCGCCCGCTGTTCGCGGTGGAGGGCATCACATGATCCGCAAGGTGGTGTTCCTCTCCATGCACACGTCGCCGCTGGATCGTCCCGGCGTGGGTGACGCCGGGGGGATGAACGTCTATGTCGATGAGCAGGCCGCCTCCCTCGCCCGACGGGGCATCGAGGTCACCGTGTTCACCCGGCGGACGGATCCGAGCCGTGCGAGGGTGATGGGCACCCCTGCCGGTTACGAGGTGATCCACGTGGAGGCCGGGCCGGTGGCGCCGCTACCGATTCCCCGGCTCGGCGACTGGGTGGGGGAGTTCGCCGCGCAGGTCACCGAGGCCGTGCTCGATGCCGGCAACGGCGGGCCGGGGACCGACATTCTCCACAGCCACTACTGGCTGTCCGGCTGGACGGGCCTGCTCGTCAAGCAGGTCACCGGCCTTCCGCTGGCCAACTCCTTCCACACGTTGGGCCGGGTCAAGGACGCCACCCGCCGTCCGGGCCAGCCGAGCGAACCGTTGTATCGCATCGCCGCCGAGCGGGAGGTGATCGCCCGATCGGACTGCGTGATCGCCTCCACCGAGCACGAGGCGCTGGAGCTGATCGAGCAGTACGGCGCCGATCCCAGCCGGGTTTGCGTGAACCCACCCGGCATCGACCTGACCCTGTTCAGGCCGGGCGATCGCCGGGAGGCCAGGAGACGGCTGGGTCTCGATGACGCGCCGACCGTACTCTTCGTGGGTCGAATCCAGGCGCTGAAGGGACTGGACGTGGCGGTGGCGGCCTTCGGTATGGTGCGAGACCATCTCCCGGATGCCCGGATGATGGTGGTGGGAGGGCCGAGCGGTCCCTCCGGTATCGAGGAGGAGCTCGAGATCCGCCAACTCGCCGCCCGCTCGGGCCTGGAGCGGAAGCTGACCTGGTGCGGCGTCCAGCCCCACCACCGCCTTCCGCTCTACTACCAGGCCGCCGATGTGCTCATCGTGCCGTCGAGGAGCGAGTCCTTCGGGCTGGTGGCGGCGGAAGCGCAGGGAGTGGGCCTGCCGGTAGTGGCCGCCAACGTGGGCGGTTTGCGGTACGTGGTCGAGGATGGAGTGTCCGGATTCCTGGTGGACGGATGGGAGCCGCCCGACTACGCCAAGGCTCTGTTGAGGGTCCTGGACGGGCCGGCCTACCGCGACGAACTGATACGGGGCGCACTTGCCGCGGGTCGTCGCTTCGGGTGGGAGGCAACCACCGACCGGCTCCTGGAGCTCTATAGGGGGATCGCCGATGGGTCGCGCTGAGCTCACGGACCGGCTGGGCGCCATCTTCCGGTCATGGGTCGATGATCCGGGATCGGACGTCGTTGCCACCGAACTCGTGGAGGGCCGCTGGGCGGTGCGGATGGCCCAGCAAACCCGCGACTTCACGACGGTATGGGTCGAGCCCGGCGACCGCACGGTCGGGTTCGAGGCGTACGTTCTCCCTTCGCCCCGCGGGCGACTGGAGGAGGTCTACCGGTTGATGCTGGTCCGCAACCATCGGGCGTGGCGGGTCCATTTCGCCATCGATCACGGTGGCGGGATATACCTGCGGGGCCGGGTCGAGGCCGAGCGCGCCGATGAGGAGGTTCTCCAGTACGTCTTCGCCGAGATCTACGAGTTGGTGGATCTGACATTCCGTCCCCTGGTCAGAACTGGATTCGGGCGCTGACGCAGGGTGCCGGCCACCACGATTCCGGGCCGGGAGAGCGCGAAAATTTCCAGAAATGTCTTGTTCACATTCCCTGTGAGCAACCCCTGGGGATTGTGTGGATAAGGCCCTGGTAGGGGCCCATATGCCTGCTGATGTAGTTGTACGGTAGTGGTTACAATATGGCAACCGATGGGTTGATCCGCCGGGCGGCAGGCCGTAAGGTTCTGTCCAGAAGGCCCGAGGTGCTGGCGCCGAGCGAATCCGTCAGGGGAAGTGCGGTGGAATTCGGTAAAGGTTCCTCGGGCTTTCGCGTGCCCGGATCCGACCGGCCCCGGTCGATTAGCCGAGGCCGAACATCAGCTCGTTTAGGCGGACCGATGTGGTGCGGAAGGTCTCGGGGTCGAGACGGACCGACCCGATCTGCAGCCCGGCCATGCCCTGGTTCCCGGAGGTGATGACCCGCAGCACGTCGTCGTACTCCAGCATTCCCAGGCTCAGGCACCGCCCCTGCCGGTCGTGGACCCCCACGATCATCCGGTGGAGGCGGACCAGGTCGAAGCCGGCCGGGAGGCTGGGCGCGAACACGGTGGGGAGGACGCGCCAGCGCTGGAGCGGCGCCGGGAAGGCCGCGGCGAACCGGGCGGCGCGCATGTCCATACGCTCCTCGGGGCTCATCGGGAGGCCGCCCCGGTTGGCGGCGACGGTGACTACGTTGGCGGAGAGGAACCGCCGCAGGAGGCCCACCAGCGGCTCCAACTCGCCGCCCCTCTGGACGGCCCATACGGTGTCGGGACGGACCAACTCCGCCTTGTGATACTTGAGCCGCTGGCCCACCACCCCGGAGACGGTGCCGCTGGTGTCGATGACCACCAGATCCGCCTCCTCCCGGACCGATTCCACCAGCGAGGCCACCCCGGCCACCTGCTGGAGGATGAACCGGTCCGGCCTGATGCTCCCCACGAAGCGCAGATCATCGGCCTGGGCCAGATCGGCCACGTCGGCGGGGGAGCGGAGCCACTTGAGGCCCACGCAGGTGGGCGGCCCCACGGTGGTGCAGGCCAGATCGCTGTCGATGTAGGCGACAGTCCGTCCGTCCTGGAGGGCGGTGTCGACCAGCATGCGGGCCAGGGTCGTCTTGCCCGAGTCGGGCGCCCCGATGATCATCACCACCCCCTCGGCCGAGGAGAGCAGTTCGGTGTCGTCGAGCCCCGGATCACCCATGACCCAATGCTAAACCGAGGCCCGGATACGCAAGCGGCGCAGTCCGGTGTGTCCTCCAGGCCAGGCGCGGCGTCCACGCACGCCGCGTAGTAGGTCCCGCTTGCAGAGGACGCGGTCAGGCTTCCCGATCGGGCCTATGCCGACCAACGTCGCTCACCCCCCTATTCTCGGGCTGACGTGGCTCCGAGCTTTCCGCTTCCGATCACCTTCCTGTCCGACTTCGGCCGGGAGGACGAGTTCGTCGGGGTGGTGCACGGGGTGATCGCCACGCTGGCGCCCCGGTGCCGCGTGATCGACCTGAACCACCGGATACCGCCCGGCGACATCCGGGCCGGCGCTCTCACCCTGTTGCGGGCCATCCAGTACATGCCGGCCGGCGTCGTGCTGGCGGTGGTGGACCCCGGCGTGGGTAGCGACCGCAGGGCCCTGGTCCTGGAGACCGGGTGGGGCTATCTGGTGGGTCCCGACAACGGGATCCTCTCCCCGGCGGCAGCCTTCCTCGGGGGAGTTACGGAGGCCTACGCGATCGAGAACCCGGACGTGATGCTCCCGTCGCGGGGCCGTACGTTCGAGGGGCGGGACCGGTTCGCCCCCGCGGCCGCCGTGCTCGCGGCCGGAGAGGCCCGGCCGCACGAGATGGGGCCGCAGCTGGATCCACGGGTGCTGACGCCGCTCCTGCTTCCCCTGTCCGAGGTGACGGACGAGGGACGGGTGGAGGGTCGGGCCTGGTGGGTGGACACCTACGGCAACGTCCAGACCAACATCACGCCCGAGGACCTGGAGGAGGCCGGCATCGGGCCGGGCGAGCGGGTGGTGGTGCGGGTGGGCATGATGAACTACCGGGTGCCCTGGGTGGGGACGTTCGCGGACGTAGGGGAGGGGCGCCCGCTCCTCCATATCGATTCGGCCGGGCTGATGGCGCTGGCCGTGCGGGGCGGGCGGGCCGACGACCACTTCACGCTCGCCGTGGACTCGTCAGTCGTGATTGCTAGTTGCTAGTGGTGTTTAGTAACACTGACACCGGCCGCTGATCTAGACGATCTGTTCCAAGGGGATGATGACGTCCGATCAGTTAGTTAGTGTCGTTAGTCAATGTGTGCGTGCCAGTCGAGGCTGCCACTGTTTCCCCCCGCTATTGCTTCGCCACGGTCCTCGCCTCGGCGATTCGAAACTCAGAAAGCCCAAGAAGACTGGATCGATCTAATCTAAGACAAGCTACCGCAGACAACTAGCGACTAGCAACTACCGACTAGAAACTAATCTCTACAGGCCCAGCAGTTGGACTGCGAAAACGATCCCGGCCACGCCGATCAAGGCCAGCAGGATCAGCAACGCGATCGCGGTGCCGGACCTCATTCCTCGACGGGTTCTGCGAATCCGCAGTCGAAGACCGCTTCCTCGACGGGTTGTCCGCCCAGCACCACCCGCTCGTAGAACACCACGGTGGCGATCTCCTCGGGCGTGAGGGTATCGCTGAAGGAAGGCATGACCCCGCCCGAACCCACCGCGGTACCGGCGTCACCGTAGGTGTTGCGGCCCGCGGATAGGAAGCCGTCCGTCCCGAGCGAGACCCACTCGATGTGGTCGGTGCACATCGAGAACGTGTCCAGCAGCGTGCCTGCCAAGGCTGGGCCGGACCCGCCCTCGCCGCTGGCGCCATGGCACGAGCTGCAGCTGGAGGGGGCTGCGAACAGGACGCTTCCCTCGCCGACCAGCGCCCGCACGTCCACGCCTCCGGCTGCGCCGCCCGCCTCGTAGACGGAGCCGTCGCAGTTCTCGACCAGGCCGGTCAGCCGATCCACGGAGAGTTGGCCGCCCGGGCCGCAGTTGGGCCCGCCGGCGAAGGCGATCAGGTACGTGAGGCCGATGAGCGGAACGGCGAAGAACAGAGCGGTGAGCCAGCGGGGGAGCGAGGTGGCGACCCGCTCGGTGAGGCCGGCGGTGGCGCCGGTGATCACCGCCTCGAACCGGTGGGCCTCGGCGAGGGTCACCTGCTCGGGCGCCGGAGGGCTTCCGACCGCGGTGGCCGCCATCTCGGGAGCGGGCGGCGGGGGGGCGCCGGCCGGCTCGGGAGCTTCAGGTGCGGTCGGAGGGGCCGACGCGGCAACCGGTGCAGGTGCGTCACGGGCCGGCTCGGGGGCGGCAGGCGCCCCGGCGCCTGCCGGGGGCGCCGTTCCCCCTGCCCACGCGGTCAGCACCTCCTCGAGGGTGAGGCCGTCGGCCTCGGCCCGGGCGATGGCCGATCGTTCCACCAGATGCTCGGGGCTTCCGAGCCGGGCGGCCGCGGCGGCGAGAAGCTCGCTCACGGCGCCGTCTCCCGGGGGCTGGACCGAGGAACCATGACTACTTCAGCTCCGACAGGTAGGTGGCGAGAGCGGTCAGGTCCTGTTCGGACAGATGCGCGTAGGAGGGATGGTTCCCGGACGCGAACACGCTATCGGGGGTTGACAGGAGGATCATGAGTTCGTCGGCGGTCACTGGGCCCGCGTCGCCCCCGTAAGGCGGCCGGCTGCCCACATGGGCCAGGTCGGGACCGATCCGCTGGACCCCGAAGGTGTCGGTCTCCAGCGAGTTGGCCCAGCTCTCGGTTACCGGTCCGAGCCCGACGTCGGCCAGGACGGGTCTCACCAGCTGGGTGTGGCAGTAGCCGCATCCCTGGTTCGAGTAGACGGCCCGGCCCTCGTGGCCGAGGGCGGACAGGGGAGCGTCGGGAACCACGTGCCGGAAGTCTCCTCCGGTGTTGTAGGGGCCGATCAGCGTGATGACCAGCCCGATCGCGAACAGGCCCGCCATCATGACCCAGGTCCGCAACGGATGCAGTCGCACGCCCGCCAGGCGGGGCGTGGCCTTGCTGAGCGCCGGCGCAGCAGGTCGGGACTCCGGCGCCGGGGATACGGCCGCCTGAGCGACTGCCACGGCTGCGGGCGCCGGCTCGGGAGCGACCGCCGCCGGAGGGGCCGCGGGGGGAGCGGTGGCGGCGGGCTGCGCCTGGGGCTCTGGAGTGGCGGAGGGCGCGGGGAGCGGAGCGCCGCCGCCCCATGCCGACAGTACGGCCTCGTAGGTGGTCCCGTCGGCCTCGGCGCGGGCCTGGGCCGATCGTTCCACCAGGTCCTCGGGCGCTCCCAGCGCGGCCGCCGCGGCAGTCAGCAGGTCACTCATCGTCTCGGGGCTCCACCGGCACCAACATCTCGACCGGACGGGCCGTCCCTGACACGTAGGTCCCCAGGGCCGTCCACACCATCAGGGCGATCCCCACCAGGGCGACCACCGACGCCAGGGCTCCCAGCGTGAACATCACGTCCACCTCGGCAAACGTGTCCGCGAATCCCGCCCCCGCATTGAGGCGCGAACCCGAGGCGCTGGCCCAGTTCCAGGTGATCCCCGACACCAGCCCCGCGACCACGAACGCCCCGGCGGTGATGCCGCCGCCCCAGGTCAGCAGGCGGAGCCCCCGCTCGGCCGGCGCCTCGCTGGCGAGGTCCCTTCCTGTCGTCCGGGGGAAGGCATGGAGTACGAATGCCATCCCGAGGGCGGGTACGGCCACCAGAGCCGTTCCGATAATCAAGCCCTCGTGCCAAGTGGTCAGGCCCACCACCGCGGCGACCGACCGGAAGCCGGACAGGCCGGTGAGGACGGTGACCAGGGTGTAGGCGGTCGCTCCGACCATCAGGTACCGGATCACCACGCTCCGGCGGGCCGTCTCCCAGTCGCCCGACAGCGTCTGGCCGAGGTTGGTCATCACGGCCAGCGCGGCGATCATCAACCCCATGGCCGCGGCGGCCGCCACCGTCTCCGTCCAGCCCGGGGCGGGGCCGCCGAGGAACCTGGTGGGCGTGGCCAGCAGCGCCGTGCCGGCCAGCGTCCAGAATCCGGCCCGGGCGAGGGGTCCGGAGAACAGCGGCCGGCCGCTCTCCTTGACCAGCACGTAGTAGGCGGCTCCCAGGGCGGCGGCCGGGAAGGCCAGCCAGAGCAGCCCGTTGGCCACCAGGCCGGCCTGCAGGAACGGGCCGACACCCTGGAGTCCGGGGATGCTGCCCGTGATGTGCAAGGCCGGGTACCACCAGACCGCCCCCAGGACGTAGAGGGTGGAAACGAAGGCCCCCTCCTCGGTGCGGTGGCGGAGCATCGAGGTCACCAGGAACGGGGGCAGGAGCAGCAGGGCGGCGATCAGCCAGTCGATGATCGGGGGGAATTCGGCGAGTTCGGGTCCCGACGGGCCCCGGAACAGCACCGCCAGCGCACCGAGGGTCACCAGTCCGGCGTAAGCGATGCCGCCGAGCAGGGCCTCCCGCTGGCGGGGCATGCGGGCGCCGACCAGGCGGGGGATCAGGTAATAGGCCACTGCCTGGGTGAGGGTTCCTCCGAATCCGTAGACGAGCATCAGCATGGCGGCGGGCCGGAGGCGCCCGTACGCCAGGAACTGGCTATCGGCGAAGAGGGTGGGGATCGCCAGCTTGATGAGCATCAGCACCAGCAATCCGGCGCCGGCCAGGAGCAGCAGGCAGGCTACGGCCATGAGACCGGACGCCGCCCGCTCCCGGCGATCCGCCCCGAGGTGGTCGAGCGAGCCCCGGTCCGTTGTGGAGTCGTCCTGTGTCAATCCGATACCCTTCGCGACCTCATCGCTGCCTGACCCGCATAGATTAAACGCTGTGTGGAGGGGGTTCGGTCGCCTCTCCGTCCGATGCGCCCCGGCGCCCCGTCGTGACGGCGACAGGCCCGTTCCGCTGTAGCCTGCGGGTTTAGGGAGAGCCCGCCTTTCTGCCACAATGGGGAGGCCTGATCGGCAGAACCCGTTGCCGCGCCATCCGGCGGATCAGAGGTGAGTGGGAGCGGTGTCGGGCCGGCCGCGGGTCGAGACGATACGGAGGCGAACTACCGAGATGGTGCAACGGATGCTCCGGCAGATGAGCGGGACGCAGCGTGCCCTTGCCGGTTGGGGGCTGTTCATAGTGGGTCTCCTCACCCTCGTGCTCGGTATCTGGTTCAACCACTACGCCAACTTCCCTTCCGTAGAGACGGTCACGATCGGCACGGAGAGCGCCGCCGGCCTGGGCGCCGGTGACTCGGTCACCTACAACCGGGAGGCGCGTACGGTGGCCGCCACCCCGGTCATCAACCCCGACCTACCGCAGACCCCGGTGGATCTCGAGGTCCGGGTGGACTACTTCGGGTGGGTGCCCAGGGACTGCTTGATCTCGGGGGGCGACTGGTGCCTGCCCTGGTTCGCCCTGGGCCACCTGGTGGCGTTCGGCGGGAGCCAGCTGATGCTGCTCGGTGTCGCCGTCGCCGTGCTCCTCGGACGCAGGATGACCTGGTCCCTGGCCGCGCTGGCGGCCTTCCTCGCCATGATGGAGTTGGTCATCCTGCTGGGTACGGTGGCCTCCGAGTGGCTCAACCTGGCCCAGGGACCGCTCAACTGGACCGAGCAGAACGACGCCTTCACCATCTGGGCGCCCCTCGTGCTAGGCAACAACGTCGGCATCAGCTGGGGCGCCATCAAGGACTTCATCTCCATCAACTACAACATGGGGGCGCTGACCTTTATCATCCTGTTCGCCCGCTGGATACAGAGTTTCGGCGGGCCGATGCCGCAACCACGCACCGATGCGGTCTCACCCTACGGACGTCCGCTGGTCAAGGGAGCCGAGTAGATGGCGAAGTCTGAGGTCTGGTTCGAGACCCCGCCCTTCCGTGACGACTACCAGTTGGTCATGGTCGATACCGATTACGTCCAGTCGCAGGTGCGCCCCAAGCAGTTCCTCCATATAAACCAATCCGAGTGCATCCTCTGCGAGGGATGCGTGGACATCTGCCCGTGGAAGTGCATCCACTACCTATCCCTGGATGCCATCGACGAGGCCTACGACGTGGATCACCCGTCCGACAGCGCCGACAACCTGGGCTTCTTCGTGGTGGACGAGTACGAGTGCACCCGTTGCGCGCTCTGCATCGATCGCTGCCCCACCAATGTCATTTCCCTCGGTAAGTTCGAGGGTTCGGTGTCGGACACGGCCATGAACGCCGGTCTGGTGGAGCGCGCCCCATGGGATCTGGATACCGGTGCCCGCGACTTCAAGAACGGGTACACCTACGGAATGCGTTGGTAGAGCGGAGGAAAGCGGATGCTCAACGGCGGTTTGAAGGTCAGGGAGCGGGTCGGCGAGGCGGCCGACGCCTTCCGGGCGAGCCCCTTCTGGGAGTCGATGTTCCGTCCCGGATCGCCCTTCAAGCGGGGCTACAGCGACAGCCCCCGCAACCGGTCCTACGTGATCATGAACAACGTCCTCTACCACCTGCATCCCGTCAAGGTGAAGCGCCATGCGGTGCGGCTCTCCTACACCTTGTGCCTGGGCGGGATGAGCTTCTTCCTCTTCATCCTGCTGACCATCACCGGCATATTCCTGATGTTCTACTACCGGCCCACCGCCCCGGCCGCCTACATCGATGTCGAGGCTCTCTCCACCTCGGTCGCCTTCGGCTCGCTGGTGCGGAACCTGCACCGTTGGGGCGCGCACCTCATGGTGCTGACCGTGTTCCTCCACATGTCCCGGGTCTTCTATCACGGCGCCTACAAGCCGCCCCGGGAGTTCAACTGGGTGGTGGGCGTGGTCCTCCTGCTCCTCACCCTGCTGCTCTCCTTCACCGGATACCTGCTGCCGTGGGATCAGCTGGCGCTGTGGGCGGTGACGGTGGGAACCAACATGGCGGGCTTCACGCCCATGTTCGGCAACCAAGTGAAGTTCGCCCTGCTGGGGGGTATCGAGGTAACCGGCAACACGCTGCTGCGCTTCTACGTGCTGCACGTCCTCTTCCTACCGTTCGTGATAGTCATCTTCATGGCCGTGCACTTCTGGAGGGTGCGCAAGGACGGCGGCATCTCGGGACCGCTGTAGGGGTGGCTCGATGACCATTGCTGTGTCCCGTCACGCGCCCACCAGGGACCTCAAGGCCGGATGCCGGCCCACGGCGGTCTTCTCGACCGCCGTCCCGGACATGAGTGCCGCCGCCGGCCTGCCCGGGAAGGACGGCTGAGGCGCCCATGGCCCAGATACCAGACCATCTACTCCGACGCTCGGCCGAGGCGAAGGCCAAGGCGCTGGGTGTCCCGGTCGAGCAGGTCCTGGCCGAGATGCGGGGTGAGGCCCCGCCCCCTTCCGCCTCCCCTCCGGCCGCTGCCGCTCCTGAGCCCGCACCCGCTCCTGAGCCCGCACCGGCTCCTGAGCCCGCTCCCGCGGCGGCGGCCCCACCGGCCCCTCCGGCACCGCCCCGGCCCGAGCCTGACCCACCGGAGCAAGAAGTAGCGGTGGGGGTGGCGACGGAGACCCCGGAGGTGGTCCCGCCCGCCGCCCCGCCCGCCGCTCCGCCACCGGTCTCGGACAACGGCGGGGGAGCGACCCAGGTCACGCTCCGTCCGGTGGCGCCGCCCGAAGAGGTCCCTGAAGGGGTCCGGCCCCAGCGCCTTCTCACCGTCGTAAAGGCCAAGGCCATCCAGCAGGTGAAGGCGACGCCGACCGACAAGGTCAACACCTGGCCCCACCTGATGATTGCCGAGTTCTCAGCCCTGATGGTGGTAACGGCGGTGCTGATCGTCCTGTCGGTGATCCTCCAGGCGCCGCTGCTGGAGCTGGCCAACTTCAACGCCACGCCCAACCCGTCCAAGGCGCCCTGGTACTTCCTGGGCTTGCAGGAGCTCCTGTCCTATTACGACCCCCAGGTCGCCGGTGTGATCATCCCGACCATCACCGGGCTGCTGGGTTTCATGGCGATTCCCTACGTGGACCGCAATCCCTCCACCAAGCCTTCCGACCGCAAGTTCGCCATCATGCTGTTCACCCTGTTCCTGACCGGCTCGGCCACCCTGACCTTGCTGGGAACCCTGTTCAGGGGGCCCGGATTCAACTTCACCTACCCATGGGCGGACGGGATCTGGTTCGACGATCTCAAGGACTGGGTGCACTTCGAATGACAACAGTCCAGCTGCTGATCGTCGCCCTCTCCGCCATCGTGCTGGTGGGGGTGCTGGGCGCATTCGTCATCGCCTACCGCCGCAGCGAGTCCCCGGGCCGGGCCGCCCGGTCGTGGAGATCAGGTCTGTCGCGCGAGACCCGCAAGGCGGACCGGTCGGCCCTGGCCACCCCGGTGGTGGTACGGCCCGCCGAGGTCGCCGCCGACCACGAGGTGGAGGTAACCGAGACGGCGGTGACCACCGCGGAGGAGGAGTCCGAGGAGCCCGTCGCGGCCATGCAGGCGGTCGAGGTGATGCGGGTGGAGGAGCTCTCCCCCCAGGAGGCCGGCGTCAACCGTCGCCAGTTCTTCACCAGGGCTCTCGGGGCCACCTTCGGCGCCTTCGTGGGCCTGAACGGGATCTCCTACCTGGCCTTCCTCTGGCCCCGCCTGTCGGGCGGCTTCGGGTCTGACATCGACGTGGGAGCCATTGCCGACCTCCAGACGGAGGTGGTTCTGAACGACGGCTCCATCCTGCCCAAGTTCGTGCCCGAGGCCCGTGCCTACATCGTGCCTTTCGCCGAGTCGGACATCTCCCGTTCCCAGTTCGAGGGCTCGGGGGTGGTGGCAGGTGGATTGACCGCCCTCTTCCAGCGCTGCGTGCACCTCGGCTGCCGCGTGCCGTGGTGTGACGCCTCCCAGGGTTTCGAATGCCCCTGCCACGGCTCCAAGTACAACTACGTGGGGGAGTACGAGGCCGGTCCCGCCCCCCGCAACCTGGACCGGTTCGCGGTCGAGGACCAGAACGGCCGTCTCATCGTGAAGACCGGCACCATCATCCAGTCGGCCCGGGCAATAGCCAAGACCGTGCAGTACCCCCAGGGCCCTTCCTGCATCGCCCTGAACTCCCCCACAGCGGTATAGCCGGTGTCAACCCTCGTCGTCACGGTAGTTGCGCTGGGAGCGATCGCCTGGTTCGCCTACCTGGTGGGGTCGGGATCGCGCCGCGACCGCCAGGATCCGGTGCCTGCCAACCTGTCCGTCTCCCAGACCGACGACGAGATGGAGACCAGGCGGCTCGATCGAGCCCTGGTCGGGGCAGTTGTCACCGCCGGGTTTCTCACCCTCGCCATGCCCATCTACTACCTCACCGAGCTGGACCGCCAGGAGGGCTTCGTGGACGAGTTCTACCAGGGCTCCCTGGTCCGGGGCCACGAGGTGTGGCTGGAGTTCGGCTGCGGCGACTGCCACGGCGCCAACCTGGCGGGCGGGGTGGCCTCCTTCCTGGAGGAGCGTTCCCAGGTCAACGTGGCCGGCTGGGCGTCGCCTGCGCTGGACGACCTGTTCTACCGCTATAACCGGGACGAGGCCCGGTTCTGGATCACATACGGCCGGGCCAACACGCCGATGCCGCCCTGGGGTCTCGACGGCGGGGGCCCTCTCAACAGCCAGCAGATCGACGATCTCCTCAACTACATCGAGTCGCATCAGGTGAGCCAGACCGAGGCTCTGCTCAAGGTGGGAGGTCTGGTGGCGGGCGCCTCGAGCAGGCGGGATGGCGCAGCCGACGTGGTGGGTGGCCAGATCGCGGAGCAGGAGCAATTGATCGAGACGATCCGCACCTCCGGGACCTCCTCGGCCGCCCTCGGCGACATAGCGGGGCGCGCCCGGTACCTGCTGGACGGCGCGGCCGAGGGTATCGACACGGACGGGGACGGCCTGTCCGACGTCACCGAGACCGGCCTGACCGCCATCTTTGCCGAGGCGCACGCAGCCGGATACCTGGCCACGGCGGTCACGCTCGACCCCCGCAACGCCGAGACCCTGATCGGGATCGGTGACGCCACCTCGGCTGCCACATCGGTGGGCGACCTCGAATCGGGAGCGACATCCCTGACCATCACCTTCCAGAACCAGGAAGTCCTGGGAGAGCAAGCGCAGTTCGGCCTCGGCTTCCTCCAGAACGCGGCCCGACAGGCCCGCTGGGAGGTGGATGTCCAGGCGGTGGCCGATGCCTCCTTGGGCGGGGACGCCGTCGCGGCGGATCGGGCGGTGAACCTCTACAACGCCTACTGCGCCCGTTGCCACACGGCCGGCTATTCGGCCGGTCCCGCCTTCCAGCAGCTCCAGGCTTCCGGAGCGCTGGGACCGTCTCTGAGGGGTGGTCGCGCGCTAACCCAGTTTTTGACCGGCGAGGACATGTACGAGTTCATCGCCGCGGGGTCGACTTCCGGTGAGGGCTACGGGGTCAACGGTGTGGGCTCGGGCCGGATGCCCGGCTTCGGCATGGTCCTGTCCGCCGAGGACCTTGATCTCATCGTCCGGTACCTGAGGGGGGCGACCCTGGACGGATCCGAGTACCTGGCCGAGGGGGGCTGACGATGCGCGAGCTGTTCCGAGCCCTGCTCTCGCAGAACCTGCTGTTCACCGGGATCGTGCTGACCATCGCGGCCGTGCTCGTGTTTTTCGGGAGCGTCTACCTCCTGCAGTACACGAACCTGGGCAAGCGTCTCGCCATCCTGGTTTCGGGCGCCGGCATCTTCGGCTGGACGACGATCAACTCGATCCTGTTCGTCCTCTATGCCCCCCGAGGGCCCCGCCCGGTCGATTTCGAAGGGCTGAACGCCTTCGAGATCCGGATCATCCCCGGAGCGTTCGCAGCCGCCTCGGCCATCCTCTTCGCCATGTTCGTGGTGGCTCTCCACCGCTATGAACGCGATCAAGAACGCGAATAGTTTCTAGTTTCTAGTCTCTAGTCTCGGATATAGATTACTAGTAAGTATGATATTCACTTCTACACAACTAGCAACTAGTTAATGTAGTAGCCCAGGATCTGGAGTTCGGTGGCAACATCCACCTGTCTCAGATGGATGTCGTCGGGTACCTGGAGGACGGTGGGGGCGAAGTTCAGGATGGAGCGCACCCCGGCCTCGACCAGCATGGTCGCCACCTGCTGAGCGGCCCCCGCCGGGGTGGCGATGATCCCGACCGAGATGTGCGTGGCCCGCGCATCGCCGGGTAGCCGGGAGATGTGGCGGACCTCCACCCCGCCCAGGCGGGTCCCGATCTTGGAGGGGGCGGCGTCGTAGAGGCCGACTATGCGAAAACCTCGGTTGCCGAAGCCGGTGTAGTTGGCCAGCGCCGAACCCAGATTGCCGATGCCCACCACGGCCACCGGCCGGTCGGCCGTCAGGCCGAGGGCGTGGCGGATCTGGTCGTTGAGTTCCTTGACCCGGTACCCGACGCCGCGGATCCCGAAGGTTCCGAGGTAGGAGATGTCCCGCCGGACCCCGGCGGCGGTCAGATTGCTGAGGCGGGCCAGCTCGCGTGAGGAGATGGTCGCCTGTGACGGGGGTAGCCGCTCTATGCATCGCAGGTAACGCGGCAGGCGCTCGACCGTGGCCGACGGTAGGTCCGACTTCATCGGCGAGAGGTTAACGGCGTCAGGGAGGGCCAAATCCGCCCCGGCTTCTTGCCGCGGGCAAGCAGCTGCGGCTCGAGGCGATGCCGGCATACCACCCGGAGAGGACTATCGTCAGCGTGTGTCGACCCGGTACCCATCGGTGACGAAGCCATCCGGAGTTGCGGGGAAGCGCTCCGGGGCCTACCTGGTCACCGCCGTGATCGTCCTTTCCCTGCTCGTTCCCGCACCACTTGCAGCATCCGCGGAGCCCGAGGGGAGCCTGCCGCGGACCGCCCAGACCGATGGCGGAGACGGAGCCCAGGCCCTCCCGGCAGGCCGGGTGACGTGCCAAGAGGCGCCGGCAGTCTTCCTGGTGCTGTGCGATGTCCACAGGTTGATCACCAACAACTACGTGGATGGGGTCGACGGTCAGGAACTCGCCTCGGCGGCTGCCGAGCGGGTGAGAGAGGCCGGCCTCGCCGAACGGACCGATGGGGAACCACCGGCATGCCCGCTGCCCTCTTCCGAGTTCGAGGAGGTGTGCGAGGCGATCGATCGGACACAGGACACCGCCGCGGCGGTCGGGGAGGCGGTCCGGGGGATGGCCGGGTCGCTCGACCGCAACTCCCGCTACCTGACCGCCGCGCAGTACAACCGGTTCCGGACGAACCTCGAGAACCGGGGCACCAGCGGTCTGGGTGTCGCGTTCGCTCTGGTGGAGGACGGCCGGCCCTGCCTGACGGTGACGGCCACCTGCCGGCCGGTGGTTGCCGAGGTGTATGCGGGAAGCCCGGCCGAGAGGGCCGGTCTCATGGTGGGCGACGAGCTCCTGGAGTTGGGGGATCGGTTCCCGGCCGAACTCGGTTGCGCGGACGTGTCCCGCCTTGACCGGTTCGCGGCGGGTGAGGATGTGTCGATCACGGTCCGGCGGGATGTGGTCCTGAGCGGGACGATCAGGGCGGCGCGGCTGGCCATACCGGTGGCCAGGGGGATGGTCGTGGACGGCAACATCGGATATCTCAGGCTCGACGTCTTCAGTTCCACGGCGGACGGCGCGGTGGCAGAGGTGCTCCGCGAGTTGACCGATCCGCCTATCAGCGGCCTCGTGCTGGACCTGCGCGGCAACCCTGGCGGGTATATCGACTCGGCGGTGGGTACGGCCGGCGCCTTCCTGCCGGACCTGTCGGCGATCGTCCACTTGTGGAGCAGGGATAGCGTGGAGACCGTCAGGGCTCGAGGTAGGGCGATCTCTCCCGATCCCACCCTCCTGCCGATGGTGATCGCGGTGGACGGCGGCAGCGCCTCGGCCTCGGAGATGGTGACCGGCGCTCTCAACGACCAGGGTCGCGTCACGGTGGTCGGTCGGACGACCTTCGGCAAGAACACCGGCCAGACCTCCTATCACCTAGAGCCTGAGGGCAGGCTGGTCGGCGTGCTCCAGCTCACCACCCTCAGGTGGTTCACCCCCCATTCCCGGAGCGTCACCGGGGGAATCGGGCCCGAGGTCACCATGGACCTGCCGTCGTGCCTGCTGCCGGCCGAGGTCGCGCGGCGCGCCGTCTCGGCGATCCGCCCGCGCGTCGCGAGCGTGGCCATCACGTCGGAACCCCTGGACGGGACCGCATACGCGGCCGGGGAGAAGGTGATGGTCACCGTGACCTTCGACTCGCCGGTGGTCGTGTTCCGCGACGGTGGCAGTCCTACCCTGAACCTATGGGTAGGAGACGATCGTCGGGTCGCCCTGTACGAGTCGGGTTCGGGCACGCCTGAGCTGGTGTTCGGGTACTCGGTGATCGGCGGCGATGCAGGTCCGGACGGGATCAGCATCCCCGCCGATGCGCTGCGGCCCGGCTGGGCCAAGATCGGGCTGGTCGCCGGCCTGGAGGCCGTACTGGGCCACGATGCGGTGGCTGCCGATCCGCGACAGAGAGTGCGCGGCACGGCTCCGCCGGCCCGGTCTGACGTGTTCATCGACATCCGGGAGAGCGCGCACCGGTCCGACATCGAACGGATCGTCGCCGCCGGGATCATGGAGGGATGCGGCACCGCCGAAAGCGGTGACCTGTTCTGTCCGGATGTGGCGGTGAGTAGGGCGCAGGCGGCGGCTTTCTTGAGCCGGGGTTTGGAGTTGCCGCCGGCGACGGGTGATTTCTTCGTGGATGATGATGGTTCTGTCTATGAGGATGCGATCAATCGTCTTGCCGAGGCCGGTATCACCGCGGGCTGTGATTCCGATGGTGGCTTGTTCTGTCCGGATGTGGCGGTGAGTAGGGCGCAGTTGGCGGTCTTCTTGAGCCGGGGTTTGGAGTTGCCGCCGGCGACGGGTGATTTCTTCGTGGATGATGATGGTTCTGTCTATGAGGATGCGATCAATCGTCTTGCCGAGGCCGGTATCACCGCGGGCTGTGATTCCGATGGTGGCTTGTTCTGTCCGGATGTGGCGGTGAGTAGGGCGCAGATGGCCACGTTCCTGGTGAGAGCTCTCGGGCTGGGAGCATCGACGTAGCCTCTGGCCACGGACCCCTTATCATCATCTAGCAGCTAGTAAACACCAACTAACAACCAGCGACTAATACAATGCCGGGTGGGAGCGTTCCTCGTCGGTGAGGGCGGCGTCGGCGATGCCCCGGGCTAGGGCGGCTCGGAGAGCGGGCAGGTCCACCACCATCGTCACCATCTGGAATCCCCGTGCCACGCGGTCCGCCGCCGTACCGGGTGTTGCCTGGATGCCGGGACGAACGCCGTGGCGATTGCAGGCTTCCACTATGTGATCGAGCATGTCCAGGAACGGCTGGGCGGTGGTACCCGGCTGGAAGCCCATCGCCACGGCCAGGTCCGAGGGCCCGACATACGCCACATCGATACCCGGAACGGAGAGGATGTTGTCCAGATCGGCGATGGCTTCCATGGTCTCGATCATCGGCATGCAGGCCACCTCTTCGTTGGCGCGCTGGTAATAGTCGGCGCCTTCGGTGATCAGCGCCCGGCCTGCGCCGATACTGCGGACGCCCACCGGAGGAAAGCGGGTGTACGAGACGGCCGCGGCCGCCTCCTCGACCGAGTTGACCATCGGGATGATGACTCCCATCGCCCCGGCGTCAAGAACGCGGGAGATGTTGGCCGTTGATAGTTCCGGCACCCGCACGATCGGCGTGACACTCCCTGTGTTCAGCGCCGCCAGCATGCGGACCGTGTCGTCGAAGCCGATGAATCCGTGCTGGCAGTCGATGACTACATAATCAAGGTCGTTGGCGGCTACCGCCTCCGCCACCAGCTGGCTGGGAATCGATACCCAGCTACCCAGCGCAGGCCGGCCCGCCGCCCATTTGGAACGAAGTGGATTTGGTCGCATGGCGCCGGATATTGGCACGCCGATTCCGCGTTGCCTAATCCCCGATCACGGTCCTGGCGGGCCGGGTAACACAAACTGCAGGAACCGGTAACGTGATCGCATCACCGAGGAGGGCGCCACGCCTTTGCTGTTTCCCATTGGTCACTCGAGCCGAGGAGGTCCGCCGGTAGCGACCCCCGTCGCGCCCGCTCAGGGGGCCGGTCGCGGTGGGCGGTCTGGAGCGGACGGCTGATGGAAGCCCCTCCACCCCGGAGGAGTGCGGCCGTCGCGGTGGCGGTCGTGCTCGCATTGCTCGTGGTGGCGATCGGAGTTTCGCGGCTGGTGTTCGAGGACCGTGAAGTGACCGCGGCCGGTGATTCCCCGGATACGTCCGCTCCGAGCGTCGCTCCGGCCACGGTCGGTACGACCGCGGCGGAAGGCACGACCACGGCAGCCGGGGTGACCACCACCGTCCCGCCGAGCACCGAAGCCCCCGTGGCAACGACCGCGCTGGCGGTCACCGAGCCGATCGATCCGCCGCCCGTGCTGAGGCAGGAACACCCGCCTCTCAAGGACATCGACGGCTGGCTGCAGTCGGACGTGACCTCATTGGAGGAGCTGCGGGGCAAGGTGGTGATCGTCGAGTTCTGGACCTTCGGCTGTTACAACTGCCGCAACCGCCTCCCCTTTACCCAGGACATCTACGCCGCCTACCGGGACCAGGGCCTCGAGATAGTCGGCATCCATTCCCCCGAGTTCGCCTACGAGAAGGAGGTGGACGCCATAGTCGAAGCGATGGACCGGCTGGGGGTGACCTGGCCCGTCGTGCTGGACACCGATCGCCGGACCTTCCGGGAGTGGCAGGGATCACCCGCCTACTGGCCCCGCACCTACGTGCTGGACCGCCTGGGCCGGGTGCGCTTCGATCACATCGGTGAGGGCGCCTACGGGGCGTTGGAGGACACCGTGATGGCGCTTCTGGCCGAAGCTCCGTGAGCCTCCTCGTCGAGGCGCTCCGGTCCGCGCTCCTGCCCTGTTCCTATTCCATCCTGCTGATGGCCCTGGTGCTCCTCGGCCTGCGGAGGCGGGGCGAGCGAGCCGAGGTGCTGGGGCTCTTCTATCTGGGGACCGTGCTCCTGGCCTGGCTTCCGCTGGCAGGCGTCAACCTGATGCTCGACCACCGGCTCGGCGGAGCCGCCGTCCTGGCAGCAGGTCTGGCCCTGACCGCCGGACGGTTCCGGGCCGGATCGGGCGGCGCCGTCCTGGTGGGGGCCTTCGCCGGCGCCACCTGGGTGCCCTGCGTCGGTCCTCAACTCGGCTCGGTCCTGACCAGCGGCCTGGCCGAGCCGGCCGGCGCGGTCCTCCCGATGGCCCTGTACCTGGCCGGGGTGATGGTTCCGTCCGCGCTGATCTACCTATGGGCGGCGAAGGACGCAGGTTTTGCCAATTTCCTGGAGCGCCCTCGCGTGAAGACCGGCTTCAAGGTGGTGGCGGTGCTGATTCCCGTTGCGGTGGCCACCGGCGCCTACGACCGCCTGGTGGGCGAGCTGGCCCGCCTCTCCAACCTGTAGAGGCCGCGCACATCCCTCTGACCTGTAGGACAGAATCCGTCTGAGTTGTAGGATGAACTCTGTCTAATCTGTAGGATGAATTCTGTCTAACCTGTAAGATGAACTCTGTCTAACCTGTAGGATGACGCCGACGAAGCTCTGAGGAAGGGGCAGACCGGGTATGGAGAGGAGGCTTACGCCAGGCGGCTACCTGCCGCGGCTGGTCGACGCCGAAGTCCGGGCTGGGCTCGAGACCTCTGCGGCGGTGGTCCTAGACGGTCCCAAGAGCTGCGGCAAGACCTGGACGGCGCTACGACACTCTCGCAGCGCCGTCATGTTCGACCGCGACCCGGACGCTCGCCTGTCTGCGGCGGTGAACCCCGTCCGTCTGCTCGAGGGGCCCTACCCCCGCTTGCTGGACGAGTGGCAGACAGCCCCCGAAATATGGAATGCCGTCAGGGGCGCCTGCGATGACGGGACCGGCCCCGGTCGCTTCATCCTGACCGGATCGGCCGTACCGCCAGACGACGTGACTAGGCACTCCGGCGCCGGCCGTATCCGCCGGATCCGGATGCGGCCCATGTCGTTGCTCGAATCGGGTGAGTCGACCGGTGAGCTGTCCCTCGCTGCCCTTCTCGACGGCGGTAGATGCGACGCCGGACGGCCTGATGTGGACTTCGATGGCGTGGTCGAGGCGGTATGCCGTGGGGGATGGCCCCGCCTGCTCGGGCTTGCCCCGAGGCAGGCCCAGGCAGAGCTCCGGGGTTACCTCGACGAGATCTGCCGCACGGATGTCTCTGCGGTCGATGCGACACCCCGGGATCCGGTAGGGGTCAGCCGTCTGGTTGCCTCGTTGTCGCGCAACGTCGCCACGGAGGCGTCGGTCTCGAAACTCTCGGCCGACACGGGCGGGGAGCGGCCGGTCAACCGGACCACCGCCACGGCCTATTTGGCAGCCTTGGAGCGGCTGTTCGTGGTGGAGGACCTACCGCGCTGGCCTACCCACCTCCGCTCACGCCAACCGCTCCGTGGCGCGCCCAAACGCAACCTGGTCGACCCCTCTCTCGCCGCGGCTCGGCTCCGGGCCACTCCCGCGCGATTGGCAGTCGAGCTGCGAACTTTCGGATTTCTTTTCGAATCGCTGGTGGTCCGTGACCTGCGCATCTACGCGCAGGAGGCCGACACGGCCGTATGGCACTACCGGGACGCCGATGGAGTCGAGGTGGATGCCATTGTCGAGGCCGGCGACGGCCGGTGGGTTGCGGTGGAGGTCAAGCTCGGCGGCGCTCGGCTCATCGACGACGGAGCGTCCTCCCTGCTCGGGTTCCGGGACAAGGCCGAGAAAGACGGGCTGCGACCGCCCGACAAGCTGCTCGTGGTCACCGCCACCGGTTATGGATACGAACGCGCAGACGGCGTGGCGGTCGCTCCCGTCACCGCACTGGGTCCGTGAGTCCGCCTCCTTACACGTAGGATCACACCCTCCGCTCCTCCCCGGCGGATGTGCCCGGTTTCGACCGGGTCGATCCGGTCTAGCATGCTTGCTCGTCATGGGTATTTCTCCGTCCGATACTCCGGGGGCCGGCGCGATGCGGGCCAACCCGCATGGTGGGAACGCGCTGGGGATCGTGGTCCGGGAAGTGGCGTTCCCGTCCGGGTTCGGCCTTCATACCGGCAACATCGGGATCAAGGACCGGACCGAGGACGTGATGATCCTCTCCGCCCCGCCGGGCACGACGGCGGCCGGCGTCTTCACCAAGAGCCGGTTCTCGGGGCCGAGCGTCACGCTGAGCCGGGAGCATGTCGCCGACGGTAGGGCGCGGGCGGTGGTGATCCTCTCCAAGAACGCCAACGTGGCCACCGGCCCGGTGGGCGATGCGAATGCGGCGGAACTGGCCGAGTTGACCGCTCGGGTGGTGGGCTGTGACACACCCGAGGTGATCATCGCCTCGACCGGCGTGATCGGCGTGCTGTATCCGATGGACAAGATCCGCGCCTACATGCGCCGCCTCGAAGCAGGCGAGACGAGCGCTTTCGATGAGCCCGGTTCGGCCACCGCGGCGGCCACCGCCATCATGACCACCGACACCCACGCCAAGGTGGCTGCCGCCCAGGCCGGTCCGGCTCGGGTGGTGGGTATCGCCAAGGGGGTGGGGATGATCGAGCCCGACATGGCCACGATGCTGGCGGTCATCGCTACGGATGCGGCCGTCGATCCGGCCTCCCTGGATGCCGTGTTCCGGCGGGTGGTGGACCGCACGTTCAACGCCCTCAGCATCGATACCGACACCTCGACCAGCGACATGGCCGTCGTGCTCGCCTCGGGCGAAGCCGGACCGGTGGACGGGGCCGCCCTGGAGGCCGCCCTGGACGAGGTCTGCCTGGACCTGACCAGGCAGCTGGCGGCCGACGGAGAGGGCGCCGAGACGCTCATCGTGGTCACGGTGGACGGCGCCCGGGACGATGCCCAGGCCAAGAGGGTGGCCAAGTCGATCGTCAACTCACCCCTGGTGAAGACCGCGGTCCATGGCCGTGATCCCAACTGGGGCCGGGTGGCCATGGCGGTGGGGAAGTGCTACGAGGATGACATCCTGGCGGAGCGGATCACCATCCGCTTCGGCCCGACAGAGGTGTACCCGGCGCCGATCACCCCCATGGTGCTGGAGGAGCTGGAGCGGTACCTGGCGTCTCCGGAGGTGCTCATCCATGTCAACCTTGGCGTGCCGGGGGACGGTTCCCGCTCTCCGGGGACGGGCTCATTCACCGTGTACGGGTGCGATCTGACCGACGGCTACGTGCGTATCAACGCCGACTACACAACGTAGTTGCTAGTTGCTAGTTGCTAGTTGCTAGTTGCTAGTTGCTAGTTGCTAGTT
>JAPPHZ010000039.1 GCA_028820935.1 bacterium
AGATGTAGTTGGCCAGGGCCTGCTGGTAGCTGACGCCCAGCTTGGTGAACTCGATATCGGTGAGCGGGTAGCAGTCGCCGCCACCGGCCAGGAAGTCGATGGTGGCGAGCGCCACGGGAGCACCGGGCACGACCTGGCCGCCGGTGACGATGACCGTGCCGTCGTCCAGCACCACCTCGCGCACCCGGCCACCGGGGTTGCCGACCAGGGAGCAGTCGCCGTCCCTGGCGATCTCCCTGGCGGAGGCCGAGGGGTCGTAGGTGAGGGTGAATCCCGCGACCTGGGCGAACTGGCCCCCGGCGCCCGGCAGGCGGTCCAGGGCCTGCTCGAGCAGGATATGGAAGGTCTCGCGGGGTACCTCGCCGACCACCACGAAGTTGCGGAACGGGGCGATGTCCCAGGTGGTCCCGACCGTGATGTCACCCGGCGGGATAACCGAGTCGTTGCGGATGCCGCCGCCGTTCTGGATAGCGACATCGGGCACGCGGCTACCGAACCCTTCGGCCAGGTTGGTAGCCGTGGCCCGCAGGGCGTCGGCCAACAGGTTGCCCTCGTTGGTGGCCACCGTCCGCACCATGGGCTTGCGACCGTCCAGCTCAACCTCGCTGGCGCCGATGACCTCGGAGCTGATCAGGGCGACTGCCGCGGTGAGCGGTTCGATCACGCCTGCCTGCACTCCGGGATCGGGCTCCAGGTCGAAGCCGACCCCTACGGAACGGCCCTCGGCGGCGGTGACGTTGCCGCCCGCGTCGAACGTCACGTTGAGTTCCCCGATGCAGCGGTACCCACCTGGGGCAGTCACTACGGGAACCATCGTTCCGGAAGCGTCCTCCACCATGATCGGGTAGGGCGCCACCGCCTCCTCGTCGGCCAGGCAGGTGTCACCTTCGTTTCGCAGCAGGTCGTCTCCGCCTCCCGCTATGACGACGTCCACGCCGGACAGGCTCGCCACGAGTTCGATCTCCTCCGCCACGTCCTGGAGGTGGCTGACCAGGACGATCTTGTCGACTCCGTCAGCCGCCAGGGCTGCGACCTCGGCTTGGACGGCGGGCAGCACAGGCGAGACCACCACGTTGCGGGGACTCGAGATGTTCGGCAGCATCGGCGTCACCGCGCCGACTACCCCGACCCGCTCGCCACCGGTGACGATCACGGTGCTGGGGGCGATCAGGCCCTCGTCGACCAGCGCCTGCAACTCCGGCTCGGCGGAGAAGTCCAGGTTGGCCGACAGGAACGGGATGGCGGGATCGAAACCCTTGATGAACCGGGCGGTCACCTCCGGGCCCATGTCGAAGTCATGGTTGCCCAGGGCCATGGCGTCGTACACGCCGCTCAGGGCGACCGAGTCGTACAGCGGACCTTCCCGGGCCAGCGAGACGCCGAACTCCTGGGAGGCGAGGAAGTTGTCGCCCGAGGTGAGCGTCACGACACCGCTACCGGCGGCCCCGGCCTGCAGCTGCTTCATGAGCGCCACGAAGCGGGCCACGCCCGGATCCGAACCGTCGTCGGGCAGGAGCTTCGACTCACCGTCGTTGTTGTGCAGGATGGTGAGGACGAAGGTGTCGCCCCCCTCCGAATCCTGGGCGCCGGCCGAGACGGGAACCGAGGCCAGGATCCCGACCAGCAGCGACAGCACTGCAAAGAACGCCAATGGGCTCCTGGGCCGCCAACTCGTCATGCTCACTCCTTTGCTCTCCTCACCCGGCAGTTTTTCGGGGTCACCGGGCATGGCATCCGAAATCGTTCAAGGGAACATCGAAATCGTGGCCCACCCACCTGCGAGCACGCTGAGCGAGTCGAAGATCCTGGGAGGAATCCCACCAAACGAGAGCCGTCGTTTCGTGACCCAAAGCAGCTCAGCAGCCCGGAGATCAAGCGGCCTTCGCTGCCCCCATGATGTTACCGCCTGTTGGTGACAAGGCTATAAACCGGCTCCGGACGCATCGGCCGGAGTTGGGCGGCTACTTCGAGGCTACCGGGTCTCGTAGTCGGGGTACTTCCGCACGGTTACCGGTTCTCCGGCCGCTTTGCGGGCCCGGTACCACGACTCGAACCTGGCCATCCACTCGTCGGAGCGGGCGACGATGGCCTCCTCGTCCAGGAACGTGAACTCTCCGCCTCGCAGCAGGAACCTCCCGTCGACCATCGTGTCCTCCACCAGGGTTCCCGCGCACTTGGTGACGATCCAGTAGAGGAGGTTCCCCGCGTTCAGGGGGTAGAGGGTGGTGTTCCGGTGGAGGTCCACCGTGATGATGTCGGCTCGCTTGCCGGCCTCGATCGTCCCGATCCGGTCCCCGAGTCGCTGGGCCCTTGCGCTCCCGATCGTGGCCAGCTCGATCGGGACCCAGGGTTCGAACTGCCCTTCGTGGTCCGGCGGGATGATGGCATTGACGAGATACGCCGTGTAGATGTTGTCGAACAGATTGCCGGCCGGCATGTCCGTGCCGAGGCCGAGCGTGACGCCGGCCGCCCGGAGGGCAGGGACGTCGGCCACCGAGCCGTGGTACGTCGCGTTCGACTGCGGGTTGTGCGAGATGGCAACCCCCGCCTCGGCGAATATCTCCGCTTCTGCCCGGTTCACCTGGTCGCAATGGAAGAACAGGGTGCGTTCCTGGAGCAGGCCCCTGGCCTGGAGGTAGCCAACTATCCCACCCCATGAGGCGAACTGGGCGTCGGACAGGCGGCGATCCGCGGCGCTCTCGAGCAGGTGGGTGGCGAACCCCACGTCATAGCGCTCGGCCAGCTCCATGCTTTGGAGCAGCAACCTTTCCGAGCATGAATACGTGGTGTGGGGGTGGACGGCGACCTGGATCCTCCCGTCCTCGGCGTTGTGGTAGTCCTGGATCACCTGCTCGGTCAGGGCGAGGTATCCGTCATCGTCGAGCCCATCCCCGAGGATGACGTTGCTGACGGACTGGGGATGCATGATGAGCCTCATCCCGGAGGCGACGCCGGCGCGGAAAGACCCGTGCGGGAACGGGAAGGCGCTGGTGATGGTGGTGGTGCCGTGCTTGATGGCGTTGCACATGGCCACCAGGGTCATGTCGTAGGTGCTCTCGTCCGAAGCCCACGTGTAGGCGGGCCAGATGAACTTCTCCAGGCATTCGGAAATGCCGCTGAACTCGAGCGAGGAAGGGTCGATGCCCGGAAGCAGGTTGAAGGCATAGTTGGCCAGGTGGTTGTGGCTGTCGATCAGCCCCGGCATCACCAGCCTGTCGCCGCAGTCCACCACCTCGCCGCCCCGCTTGACGACCTCGTCCTTCGGCGAATCCTCAGGCCCGCCCACCGAGTGGATGAGCGGTCCGTCGACGAGCACCCAGCCGTCCTCGATGATGCCGTCAGGGTCGGGCGTGGCGATCAGGAACCGGCAATTGTCGAACAGGATCATCACACAACCTCCGAAGAGAACCGGGATGGCAGCCCGGACCACGCCCCGGCCGAGCATCCGGCACTCCGGTCGCTCCGGCTCGGAGTGTACCCATGAGTGGCCCGGCGGCTCCGCTCCGGGGAACGGCGACCGCCTGCGGGTTTCGCGGTGTCTACGCCGGCTCGGTGATCCAGAGAGCGCCCAGACCGGTGGCCAGCGGGATGGCGGTGAGCCACCAGGCCGCCGCTCCGTATCCCCCGGTGCCGGCGGCCAGCAGCGCTACGGTGACGGGTCCGGCGGCTGATGCCGCCACCATGATCAGCATGGAGACGCCCTGGATGCCCCCGATGTTGGCGAGGCCGAACCAGCGGGGCAACAGCGTGGGGACGAGCGGGAAATGTGCTCCGCCCCCGGCGCCGAGGAGGACCGTGTAGGCGAACGCCTGCCAGCCCTGCTCGAGGCGCCCGACCATCGCCAGGGCGCATATAAGGAAGAGCATCGAACCCGCCAGCAGCACCCGGGCGGGGATCCGGTCGGCCAGAGCCCCGACGGCCAGGCCGGCGGTGATCATGCCCGTGACCAGGGGCACGAACATGGCCGCGGCCTGGGTGGCGGACAGGCCGGCTCCGGTCAGGATCGAGATCTGGTGGAAGTTGAGCCCGGTGGCCACCATGGAAGACGTGGCGATGACGCACGCCATCAGAACGAACCGGGGTTGGGTGATGGCCTGGCCGCGCGTGGCGGGAGTGCGGGCGGTCGCGGCGGCCGCGACGACGGTGGGGGGCGGCCGCTTGTAGCCGTCGGGACGTTGACCGACATCGGAGGGGCGGTCGATGATCCCGAAGTGCCCGATTGGTATGACCACCATCCAGACGGCGGCGGCGGCCAGCAGCCAGGCGACGCGGACGCCGTAGGCCGCCACGGCCAGCCCCAGAATCAGCGGGGTGAGGCTCATCAGGCCGCTGATGGTGGGTGAGGTGACCCCGAACACCCGGCCGCGCCGGCGCTCGAACCAGTGGGTTATGGCCAGCGAACTCACCAGCGTCAGGGCCCCCTGGCCGAGCCAGCGGATGAGGGTGAACCCGATCGCCAGGGTCACGAAGCCCTGGACGCCCGCCATGACGACCAGGCCTAGACCGAACGCCGCCCCGATCCATCTCATGGCGCGGCGGGTCCCGACCCGGTCGATCCAGCTACCCACTGGCAGCAGGGCGGCGCCGCCCGCCAGCGTGCCGACCAGGTAGGCGGCCGATACCTGGGGCCGGCTCAGGCCCAGCTCGGCGATCAGGGGGTCGATCGAAACGGACACGCCGATGGTCTGGCCGGGGCCGGTCATGGCGCCCGTGATGACAGCCAGCCCGGCGATCCGCCAGCCGAGGAAGGGCCGGGCAGGCTTGACGGCGTCGGATAGGGGATCGGCGGTCATTCGGTTCCGGACCTTCGCTCGGGATGCGTGACCGGTTTAGTGGATCGAATGCCCATCCCCAATTCGAAGCCCGTGCCGTGGCCGGCCCGCGCCGATCGGCCGGTCTACGGGACCGTGGTTTGCCGAGACAGTCTGGCGTCCGTGTCGAGGACGAGGGTCATTCGCCGTACATGCGGGCTCGGGCTCGGGCGAGCTCCTCCTCGGCGAAGGCGCCGTTCTCGGCCTCCCACCACCGTCGGATGACGGATCGTCCCCGGGGCCGTCGGTCCGGAATCGGGGTCCTCGCGCCGGGTGTAAATTGTGGGTAATCCAGCCTCTAGGGCTGGTACGCCCGTGGAAGGTGCCTGATGACTTTCTTCCCTACCGTCAGCGACGAGCGGCGGCTGGAGATGTTCGCCGACCGTCCCGGGCCGGCCCGGGTTCTCATCGATACCGACACCGCCAACGAGATCGATGACCAGTTCGCCCTGGCCTGGGCGTTGCTGTCGCCCGAGCGTATCGAGGTGGAGGCGATCGTCGCCGAGCCGTTCGGGCACCTCCACATGCGGGAGGAGTTGGTGGCCGAACTGGAGGCTCTCCGGGCCGGCACCACCACCGGCGCGGTGGAGAACAAGTACGAAGGATGGGTTCGCCACCTGGTGGCCCAGGGAATCGAGCCCGAGGACCTGCAACTGGTGGGTCCGGCCGAGGGTATGGAGAAGTCGTACGAAGAGATCCACCGCGTGCTCGGCAAGCTGGGGATCGCGGGCGACGGCCTGGTGTTCCGCGGGTCGGACCGCTACATGCCGGCGCCTGATGTCCCGGTCGAGAGCGAGGGCGCCCACCGCATCATCGAGGCGGCGCTGGCCGATGACGAGCGGGTGCTGCATGTGGTGGCCATCGGATGCGTCACCAACGTCACCTCGGCGCTGCTCATGGCGCCCGAGATCGCCTCCCGTATGGTGGTCAACTGGACCTCCGGGTATCCCACCTGGGTCGACCTCGACAACACCCCCTCCCTGAACCTGGTGCAGGACCGCCATGCCTCCCGGCTGCTCTTCTCGTCGGGCGTGCCGCTGGTCTACCTGCCCGGATACCACATCGGCGCCCAGCTGAACTTCTCGCATCCCGAGGCGGAGGCCTGGATCAAGGGCAAGGGCGAGATCGGCGACTACCTCTACCACCTCTACGTCCACAATCCCATCTGGATCCAGCGCGGCGTCAAGCCATTCCCCGGGCAGTCCTGGGTGGTCTGGGACCTGATCAACATCGCCTGGCTGATCGACCGCAGCTGGGTGCCGACGCGGACCACGAGGACCCCTCACCTCGGCGACGACCTGGTCTGGCAGGCCCGACCCGACGGGCCGCTGATGCTGGAGGCGGTGGGCATCGACCGGGACGCCGTCTACCACGATCTGATCGTCAAGCTCGACGACCAGGACCGCATCCTGGCGTCGCGGTGACCGGGCGAGCGGAGCGAGGAGGAGAGGACGTATGAGAGCAGCCTGCCTGCTTCCCGAAGGTGGTATCGAGATCCGGGAGCGGCCGGCGCCGTCCCCCGGTCCGGGTCAGGTGCTGGTGGCGCCCCGGCTGGTGGGCATCTGCGGCTCCGATCTCCATTACTACAAGGACGGGAGGATCGGTACCTGGCGGGTCCGGCGCCCGCACGTTCTGGGTCACGAGTTCGCCGGCGTCGTTACGGAGCTCGGTGAGGGAGTGGGCGGCACCCGGGTCGGCGATCACATCGCGGTGGAGCCCATCGTGCCCTGCGAGGCCTGCGACCCGTGCCGGCGAGGCGTCTACAACCTCTGTCCCGGCATGCGATTCACCGGGTCGCCCCACACCGACGGTGCTCTCCAGGACCTGGTCGCGGTGCCGGCGCGCGGCGCCCACTCGCTCCCGGAGGGGATGGACTTCGCCCTCGGCGCCCTGGTGGAGCCGACCTCCATAGCGGTCCACTCGGTACGGCGCGGCGAGGTGCGGCCGGGAGAGACGGTGCTGATCATCGGCGCCGGCCCGATCGGCCTTCTGATCCTGGCGGTCGCCCTGGCCTACGGGGCCGGCGCGGTGCATTCCACCGACTTGGACGAGGGACGGCTGGCATTGGCGACGGAGATGGGCGCAACGACATCGGTGAACGTCGGAGGCTTGCAACCGGAGGAGATTCTCGAGGTGACTGAGCCGCTCGGAGCCGACGTGGTGTTCGAGGCGGTCGGTAGCCCGCGCACCCTCGAGACAGCCATGCGCCTGGTACGGCCCGGCGGTCGGGTGGTGGCGGTGGGGGTGAACACCGAAGAGCGGATCCCGTTCAACCTGCTGCTGGCCCAGTCCATGGAGGCGACCGTCATCCCCGTCTACCTCGGTCGGGACGCCTTCCCGGAGGCCATATCCCTCCTGGCATCGGGCCGGATCGACGGGACGAGGCTCGTCAGCCATCGTTTCCCCCTGGAGCGGGCCTCCGAAGCGATGGACACCGCCCTCAGCGTGTCCTCCGGCGCCGTCAAGGTGATGATCGACGTAGCCGGCGCGGGGAGAGGGAACGGCTGATGGCCCGGATGTACTTCGAGGAGGACTCCGACGTGCGCCATGTGGCCGGCCAGTCCGTGTGCATAGTCGGGTACGGCAACCAGGGCCGCTCCCAGGCCCTCAACATGCGGGACAGCGGCCTGAGCGTCACCGTGGGGAGCCGCCGGGACGAGTCCTACGAGGCTGCCCTCCGGGACGGCTTCGAGGTGCTTCCGGTCGGCGAGGCGGTGGCGCGGTCCGATATCACTTTTCTCTTGGTGCCCGATGAGGTCATGCCCAAGGTATTCGAGCGGGACATCGGTCCGAACCTCGCCGCGGGCGACATGGTGGTCTTCGCCAGCGGCTACAACATCGCCTTCGACCTGATCGAGCCCCCTGCCGACGTGGACGTGGTGCTGATCGCGCCCCGCATGATCGGAGCGGGGGTCAGGGACACCTACCTGAGCGGTGAAGGGTTCCCGAGCCTCATCGCCGTACATCAAGCCGCAACCGGCACGGCCTTCGAGCGGATGCTGGCCCTATGCGAAGGGATCGGATCCACCCGGATGGGCGTGATCGAATCCAGTTTTCTCGAGGAGGCGACCGTGGACCTGTTCGCCGAGCAGGTGGGATACCTCTACGCGGTGCGCCGCTACTGCGAAGTGCTGGTGGAGGCCGGGTGCAGCCCCGAAGTGGCCATGCTGGAGTTCTACGCCTCGGGGGAGGGGATCGAGACCGCCAAGGCCTATCGCGACATTGGCCTCTGGGACCAGATCACGCTACATTCCCGTACGAGCCAGTACGGGCAGGAAGTTACCGCGCGGCTCGCTCCCGAGCGGGAGGAAGCCGAGAGGTCTCGCCTCAAATCGATCATCTCCCACATCCAGGACGGTTCGTTCGCTCGTGAGTGGGCGGCGGAGCAGCGAGCGGGGTTTCCCGAGTTCGACCGGATCCGGGAGTTGAACATGGCCCACGAGATGCGGACGGCGGAACGCAGGCTGTACGAGGTGTTGGGGCGCCTTCCCTCGGGTTGACCCGGAGTCGAGCGGGGGAATGGTCGAGGCGAATTGTTTGACGGTGAGAGGGAGCACCTAGCGGCGAGGAGCCGTAGAGTAGAACGCCGGGCCGACCAGCCGGTCGCTCTCGAGTACGAATGATCGGTGGGTCATCGGTTCGGCCGAAAATGAGCAAGCAAGGAGGAATGCCGCGTATGCGCGGGACAAACAGAAACAAAGGACTGCTGCGCCTGGCGGCGTTGCTCTCGGTGATCGCCTTGGTGGCCGCGGCCTGCGGCGCCGAGGACGCCACTCCGGAGACCGTGGTGGTCACGTCGATCGTGACCGAGCAGGTGGAAGTAGTGGTGACCGAAGTGGTGACCGAGGAAGTGGTCGTCACCGAGGAAGTCGTGGTCACCGAGGAAGTCGTGGTCACGTCGATCGTGACCGAGACGGTCGAGGTCGAGGTCGAGGTCGAGGTACCGGTCGAGGCCGAGCCGATGGGACCCTCCGGGCCGGGCCTCCTGGACCTGAGTGATTCCGAGCTGGCCGGAATGTCGTGGGACGAGATCGTGGCAGCTGCCAACGGCACCAGGCTCAACTGGTTCATGTGGGGCGGTAGCGCGGTCATCAACGGCTACATCAACGGTTGGGTCAAGGAACAGGCTATGGAGCGCTACGGGATCGACCTGAACCAGGTGCGCATCACCGACACCGTCAACGCGGTGGACACGGTGATCAGCGAGACCGAGGCCGGCGAGTTCGCCAGCGGTTCAGTGGACATGATCTGGATCAACGGCGAGAACTTCAAGACCATGAAGAACGCCGGTCTGCTTTTCTGCGGCTACTGGGACATCATGCCCAGCATGGCCAACGTGGACCAGCAAGCCGGACCGATCGCATTCGACTTCGGCACCCCGGTGGACGAGTGCGAGGTTCCGTGGAACCAGGCCCAGTCGGCGGTGTTCTACAACAGCGCCCTCGTGCCCAATCCTCCGGCCGACATGGACGCCCTGCTGGCCCAGGCCTGCGAGAACCCGGGGACCTTCACGTACCCGGCCCCGCCGGACTTCACCGGTAGCGTGTTCGTGCGCCACGTGTTCTACAACGAGGCCGACAAGATCCTGCCCGGCGGGCACACCGACATGGTCGGGATCCCCTTCGACCAGGCGCTCTACGACCAGGTGGCGCCTGCCACGTGGGCGACCCTGAACGCGGTCGAGCCCTGCCTGTGGCGCGGTGGGGAGACCTACCCGGTGGATCAGCCCGCCCTCGAGCAGCTGTACGCCAACCAGGAGGTCAGCCACTTCCTGGCCTACGGCCCGGCAGCGGCCGGTTCCAAGGTGGACAGCGGCCTGTTCCCCGAGTCGACTCGCACGTACGGCTTGGACAGCGGCCAGATCGGTAACACCAACTTCGTGACCATCCCCTACAACTCGCCCAACAAGGCGGCGGCGTTGGTGGTGGCCGACCTGTTGCTGAGCATCGACGGCCAGTTGGAGAAGGCCTATCCCGACGTCTGGGGCCAGATCAACGTGCTCAACGCGGCCTCGCAGTCGCACTTCGCCGACGTGCCCCGGCACCCGTCGGTGGTTGATCCGGGACTGATCAGGTCCTTGGGTGAACTGCTCGGTGACTGGGTACCGATCATCGAGGAAGGCTGGGTCCAGAACGTAGCCCAGAACTAGACAGCCGGATCGTGGGAAGGGCCGGGGGCAAGGTCTTCATCGGGCCTATGACCCCGGCCCTTCACACGCCGGTCTGCGTTTCCCACGACTTGTCGTCGAGGGGGTGGCCCGGCGATCTGGTTCATCTGACACACAGAAGGATGGAACGTGGCGGTTAGGACACCTCGGCTGACGGGGAGGGTGCTCTCGGAGAAGGCCGCGCAGCGCCTCACCATCGCGCTGCTCCTCGCACCGGCCATCCTGGTGATCCTGCTCCTGTTCATGGGCGGGCTGATCACCGGTTTTCTGCGCAGCCTGGGCTATTTCCCGCTGATCGGGCTCAACGACTTCAACTTCGATGCCTACACCATCATCTTCACCGACACCGGGTTCATCCGGAGTTTCATCCTCACTTTCCACATCGCCTTCACCTCCACGCTCATTGCCAGCATCCTGGCGGTGGCTTCGGCGATGCTCCTCCGGCCCGCCTTCCGGGGGAAGCGCTTCGTCCAGTTCATCTTCTCCCTCAACCTCACCATCCCGCATCTGGTGGGGGCGGTGGGCGTTCTCTACCTGTTCTCGGGTAGCGGCCTCGTCTCCCGCCTGGCCACGGGGGCAGGCCTGATCGACAGCCCGGCGGGTTTCCCGGCCATGGTCAACGATCCCTGGGCGATCGGCATCATCATCCAGTACGTGTGGAAGGAGATCCCGTTCATCGGGGTGATCGTCCTGGCGATCCTTCTATCGGTGGGGGAGGACTACGAGTCGGTGGCCCGTTCGCTGGGCGCCAACCGATGGCAGGCCTTCCGCAACGTGACCCTGCCGCTGATAATGCCCGGAGTGGTGTCCGCCTCGGTGATCGTCTTCGCCTTCACGTTCGGCGCTTTCGAGATCCCGTGGCTGCTCGGGTCCACCTTCCCCAAGGCCCTCCCGGTGCTGGCCTTCGAGAGCTACACCGATGTCGATCTGGCGGCCCGGCCGCAGGCCATGGCGATGGCGATGGTCATCGCGGTGATGAGCAGCCTGATGATCCTGGCGTACATGAAGGTGTCTCGCCGGTACGTGAGGAGCTAGCTGCATGCCGACCACCGCCCACCTGCACCCGTCGACCGGCCACTGCCCACGGGCGGCTACCGGATGACCGCCGTCACCGCCGACACGCGGGAGGGACGCCGTTTCCCCTGGCGGGTTACCGGGCGCTGGGTGGGAATCACCGGCCTGCTGGCCTTCCTCGTTGCGCCGATAGTCCCCCTGTTCATCTGGTCGATCAGCTTCCGGTGGTTCTACCCTGCCATCCTCCCCACCGAGTACAGCGCCCGCGCCTGGACCGAGGTGATCACGCCCCACAACGATGTGCTGGGCGTGGCGTGGAACACCGCGCTCATCGCCCTGGTTGTCACGGCCATGTCCATCTTGCTGGGGGTTCCGGCCGGCCGGGCGCTGGGACTGTACGAGTTCAGGGGCAAGCGGCTGGTGGAGTGGATGATCCTGGCCCCGATAATCGTCCCGGGACTAGCCGTGGTGCTCGGTATCCACGTGCTGTTCATCCGGGCCGGCCTGTCCAACAGCATCCCTGGTGTCATCCTCGTCCACCTGGTGCCCACCCTCCCGTATATGACGCTGGTCATGTCGGGGGTGTTCGCCAACTACGACACCGACTTCGAGCTGCAGGCCCGCTCGCTGGGAGCGAGTCGCCTGGCCACCCAGCTCCACATCACCCTGCCGGCCATCTTCCCCGGCGTGGTGGTGGGAGCCCTGTTCGCATTCATAATCTCGTGGAGCCAGTACGTGCTGACGCTGCTCATCGGGGGCGGGCAGGTACAGACCCTGCCGCTACTGCTGTTCGGATTCGTTCGCTCGGACCCGGCTATCGCCGGCGCCCTGAGCGTGGTCTTCATCCTGCCGGCGGTGATCGTCCTGCTGCTGAGTTCGCGCTACCTGTCCGGAGACAACGCCGCCGTAGGAGGTATCGGAAACATATGACCCAGGTAACCCTCAGCGCGCTGACCAAGCAGTTCGACGAGAAGTCGCCTCCGGCGGTCGACCAACTCGATCTGGAGATCGAGTCCGGCAAGCTCACCGCTCTCCTCGGGCCGTCCGGGTGCGGCAAGACCACCACCATGAAGATGATCGCCGGCCTGCTCCGGCCCACCTCGGGCGACATCAGCTTCGACGGCAGCTCGATCCTGAGCATCCCTCCCGAGGACCGGGGAGCGGTGATGGTGTTCCAGAACTACCTGCTGTTCCCGTACATGACCATCGCCGAGAACATCGGCTTCGGTCTCAAGATGCGCAAGGTGGACCGCAAGGAGATCCGCACGCGGGTGACCGACATGCTGGACCTGGTGCAGCTGCCCGGTTTCGAGGATCGCAAGCCGCGGCAGCTTTCCGGCGGCCAGCAGCAGCGGATCGCCCTGGCCAGGGCGCTGATCGTCCAACCGAACGTCCTGTTGCTGGACGAGCCCCTCAGTAACCTCGATGCCCATCTGCGGGACGAGATGCGGGAGCTGATCCGCCGCATACAGACCGAGATGGGGATCACCACCGTCTTCGTCACCCACGACCAGGAGGAAGCGGTGGTGCTGGCCGACCGGATCGCCCTGCTGTTCGACGGGCGGCTACAGCAGTTCGACGTTCCGGACGCCTTCTTCGAGTCGCCCCAGACCATCGAGATAGCCAAGTTCTTCGGTGGCACCAACTTCATTCCGGGCCACTACGAGGGGGGAGAGATAGCCACCGCGATCGGCCGGTTCCGGGCGCCGCGGTCGGCGGTGGCCGGCGGTGATGCGGTGCTCAGCATCCGCCCCGAGGCGGTGACGCTGGGCGCCGACGGAGGCAACTCGGTGATGGGACGGATCAGATCGCACGTGTACGTCGGGCGGTATGCCCGGTTCCGGGTCACGCTGGGCGACATAGAGGTGGAGGCGATCACGGATCCGGGGCAGGTGAAGCTGTTCAATGACGGGGACGAGGTGCCGGTCACTTTCGATTCCAACAAGATCTGGGTGATCGGGCCGGCCTCCTCCTCCCAGGAATAGGCGGTCGGTTGCCCCCCACCCCGGCGGCGACCCGTTGGGCGCTGGTCGCCTCGGGATGGTCTGTCTATGCCCTCTACTACCTGGGGAGGGTCAACTTCTCGGTGGCCGTGCCCCGGCTCGAGGAAGAGGCGGGCCTGTCCGCCACCGAGATCGGGGCCCTGGCGGCCGGATTCTTCTGGGTCTACTCGCTGTCCGCGGTTCCGGTCGGCCGCCTGGCGGATCGCTTCGGGGCCCGGGCGCTGGTGGGTCTCGGGCTGGTAGGCAGCGGGCTCCTCAACGCGGCCTTCGTCCTGGGATCCGGGGACTTCCGGCTGGCGCTGGTGATCTGGTCGGCCAACGGCGTGTTCCAGGCCATGGGTTGGACTCCTCTGGCAGGCGCGCTGGGCCGGTGGGTGGAGGAGGGCCGGTCGGCTCGGGTGATCGCCTCGTTCGGATCGTGCTTCGTGGCCGGCACCGCTCTTACCTTCGCGGTGGGCGGGCTCATCATCGAACGGGGCGGAGCGGACGCGGTATTCCTGGCCGCCTCCCTGGTACTCGTCCCGGTCGGGGTGGTCTGGTGGATCGGGGTGCGGGACCCTGTCCCCGCAGCTTCTCCGGCCGATCGGGCCTCCCGGTCCGTCTCGGCGGCGATCCGGCTGCTCCCGCCGTCGGCGGCCCTGGGGGTGGCTTACGTGGCGCTCATCGTCTGGACCCCGACCTACTTCGTCGAGGTACACGGCCTGTCGGTGGGCCGGGCGGGTCTCCTATCGTCGGCCATGCCCGCCGTGTCCATCGTCGTGACGATCGCGGTGGGCCGTTGGTTCCTCCGGATCTCCCACGGGCCCGGGGCGGTCTTGAGGGGCGGGACGGTGATCCTGTTGACCGCCGCGGCGCTGGCCACGATCTCCGGGGTCGGCGGTCTCGCGAGCGGCTTCGCGGCCGTGGCGGCCGCCACCGCCCTGGTGGGAGCCTCGTCATCCGTGGTGCTGGGACTGTATCCCCGGGTCGGCGCCGCGGGGCAGATGAGCCTGACCTCAGGAGTGTTCGCCCTGGCATTTAACCTCGGTGGTGGAGCCGGGTCGCCGGTGATGGGCAGGTTGGTCGGCCAGGACGATTGGGACGCCGCCTTCCTGTTCCTGGCCGGATCGGTGCTCATGGGCGCCCTGTGGTCCTACGGCTGGTACGCCTGGGCGCGACCTCGGCAGGTGCGGGAAGGAGCTTCCGGTGGCCCGGCATAGGGCGGTCATGGACCTGGGTCGTGACGAGTGGATGGCGGCGCTCGGTATCACGGACGACGATATCCCCCATGCCGTGATCCTGGAGGGCTCCTGGTGGAGAGAGCAGCGCACCGCCTGGCGGCTCAGCCGGCTGGAGGACGTGCGCGAGCTGGCCTTCCCCGACATGTTCCTCGGTTACCGGCGGGGGAGACCGGTGGTCTACTCCTGCGTGTACGGGGCACCCCGCGCGGTGGAGCCGGCCCATCTGTTCGGGGTGCTGGGGACGCCGCGCATGGTGATGATCGGAACCTGCGGGGCTCTTCACGCCGGGCTGTCCACCGGCGATGTGGTGGTGCCGTCAGTTGCGGTGGCCAGGGAGGGGGTGGCGCATCTGTACGGGGCATCCGACACCGTCGAGGCCGATCCGGACCTCACCGCGCTGGGCCGTCGCCGGCTCATGGAACGGGATGTCAGGGCGGCCGACTCCTTGCACCTGTCCTGGGTGTCGATCTTCGCCCAGAGCGGGGCGATGGTGGCCGATTGGCGGGACCGAGGCTACGGATCGGTGGACATGGAGGCGGCGACCCTCTACGCGGTGGCGCGGTATTCGGGCTTCGCCGCCACCGCTCTGCTGGTGGTATGGGATCAGCTGGACCAGGACCGGAGCTTCCTCGATCCGCTCACCGAGGCGCAGCAGGCGCGGCTGGACGCTGCCAACGAGGCCGTCTTCGACGTGGCCCTGTCGATCACGTTGGACGAAGATACTGGGGGGAGGATCCGGTGAAGGCGCTCATCCAGCGGGTGGATCATGCCTCGGTATCGGTCGGCGGCGAGGTGATCGGGCAGATCGGGGTGGGGCTCCTGGCCCTGGTGGGCGCCGGCCGGGCCGACACCGGCGCCGACGCGGTGGCGCTGGCCCGCAAGGTGGTGGGGCTGCGCATCTTCCCCGATGAGGACGGCCGGTTCAACCGGTCGCTCATCGACGTGGGAGGCGCCATGCTGGTGGTGAGCCAGTTCACGCTGTATGCCGATGTGAGGCGCGGCAGGCGCCCCAGCTTCACCGAGGCGGCCCGGCCCGAGCAGGCCGAACAGCTCGTTGACGAGTTCGTGGAGGCGGTGAGAGCCCTGGACGTGGAGGTGGCGACCGGACGGTTCGGAGCGATGATGGAGGTGGACCTCCGCAACAACGGACCGTTCACCCTGATGGTCGAAACCGCCGCCGGCCGGGTCGTGTAGCAGCGAGCGTTTGGGGGAATTAACCGGTAGGGCGCTGAGGAAACCACTACAGGCCGTATAGTACGCTACACATCAACCACACATCACTTCAGTTGTCAACCATCTCCGTAGGACCGACAACTAGCGGATGATGGCTACGACCTCGTTGGTGCGGACGGTGTCGCCGGGTCGGACCTTCAACTCCACCAGTTCCCCGTCCATGGGGCTCTTGATCTCGTTCTCCATCTTCATGGCCTCGAGGACGCAGATCTGCTGATCGGCCGTCACCCGGTCTCCTGCCTTGACCGACACCTTGACGATGGTTCCCTGCATGGGGGACAGCACCATGCCGCGCTCGGTGGAGGCCGGCCCTCCGGCGGCCCGCCGCTGCGGCGGGCGCCGCATCGGGCGATCTCCGCCGGCCGGGTCCGGCGCCGCCGGGGGCCAGAAGGTCACGTCGAACTTGCGCCCGCCCACCTCCACCGTCATCTCGCGGCCCGGCCCCCGATCCTCGGTGGGTCGGGCCTCGCCCCGGTCGAACGGCTCGGGGTCGAGCAACAGCTCCTCTTCCACGAACCGGGTGTGGGCTTCCCCGCTGATGAAGACCGGGTGGGACAGCACCGCTCGGTGGGCCGGCAGGGTGGTGGCCACGCCCGCCACGCGGTACTCGTCCAGAGCGCGTTCGGCCCGGGCTATCGCAGCCTCCCGGGTCCGGCCCCACACGACCAGCTTGGCCAGCAGGTTGTCGTAGTACTGGCTGACCGTGGTACCCGGGGTGATCCACGAGTCCACCCGCACGCCGGGACCGCCGGGTTCCTGGTATTCGGTCACGGTCCCCGGCGAGGGGCGGAACCGGTTGGCGGGGTCCTCGGCGTTGATGCGTAGTTCGATGGCGTGGCCGACCACCGGGGTCTCGTCGAAGGAGAGCGGATGGCCGTCGGCGATCGCCAGTTGCTCGGCCACGAGGTCGACTCCGGTGACCATCTCGGTCACCGTGTGCTCCACTTGGAGGCGGGTGTTCATCTCGAGGAAGTAGAACGTCCCGTCGGGCCGCACCAGGAACTCGACGGTGCCGGCGTTGGTGTAGTCGCAGGCGTCGGCGATGGCGAGTGCAGCCTCGCCGAGTTCCCTCCGGCCTTCAGGGGTAAGCAGCGTGGAGGGCGCCTCCTCGATGAGCTTCTGGTGACGGCGCTGTACCGAGCAGTCCCGTTCACCGAGGAAGCGGGCGTTGCCGTGCCCGTCCACGATGATCTGGGCCTCGATGTGGCGGGCCCTGTCGAGGTAGGCCTCCAGGTAGACGGCCGGGTTGCCGAAGTACGCCTCCGCCTCCCTCCGGGCCCCCTCGATAGCGTTGCCGAGTTCCTTGCGGTTGGCAGCCACCCGCAGACCCTTGCCCCCGCCGCCGTGGGAGGCCTTCACCGCGATCGGGTAGCCGATTCGCGAGGCGGTCGGGGCGGCCTCCTTCAGGCTGCGGACAGCCTCGGTGGTCCCGGGCACCGGAGCCACCCCGGCCCGCTCCGCGGTCTGACGGGACCGGATCTTGTCGCCCATCAACTCGATGGCGCGGGCCGGCGGCCCCACCCAGGTGATGCCCGCATCCTCCACCATGCGGGCGAATCCGGCGTTCTCGGAAAGGAACCCGTATCCGGGATGGATGGCGTCGGCGTCGGAGCGTCGGGCGACATCGATGATGCGCCGGGCGTTCAGGTAGGACTCCGAGGCGGGAGGACCGCCGATGTTCCAGGCCTCGTCGGCCAGCTCCACATGCAGGGCGTCCCGGTCGAGTTCCGAATACACCGCGATCGTCCGCAAGCCCAGCTCGGCCGCGGTCCGGATCACCCGTACCGCGATCTCCCCCCGGTTGGCCACCAGGAGGGAGTTCATGCTCAGGCTCCGGTTCGGCATGGGGGTCTCAGGAGGGTCCGAAATCGACGGGGATAGCTTGGCCTGCGACCCTGTGACCAGGGGTTCTATTGCCGGACATCGGGCCAACGGCACATATTGCGTACCCTCCTAGAGCGGGATGTTGCCGTGCTTCTTGGGCGGTAGCGAGTCACGCTTGTCGCGCAGCATGTCGAACGCCCTGATGAGAAGCACCCTGGTCTCTCGCGGCTCGATGACGCTGTCCACCAGGCCCAGTTCGGAAGCCACGTAGGGGTTGGCGAAGCGGTCCTCGTACTCCTCGACCAGATCGTCCCGCTTGGCATCGGGGTCGGCGGCGGTGGCGATCTCCTTGCGATGGATGATGTTGACCGCGCCCTGGGCGCCCATCACCGCGATCTCGGCCGACGGCCAGGCGTAGACCAGGTCGGCGCCCACACCGCGCGCGTTCATGACCAGGTAGGCGCCTCCATAGGACTTGCGGGTGATCACCGTCACCCGGGGCACGGTCGCCTCGCAATACGCGTAGAGCAGCTTGGCGCCGTGGCGGATGATGCCGCCGTGCTCCTGCTCCACACCCGGCAGGAATCCGGGCACGTCCACGAAGGTGACAATGGGAATGTTGAAGGCATCGCACATCCGGACGAACCGGGCGGCTTTCTGTGATGCTCCGATGTCGAGCGTCCCGGCCAGATGGCTCGGCTGGTTGGCCACGATGCCCGTGGAATGACCGTTCAGCCGGGCCAACCCCACCACGATGTTCTGCGCCCAATGCTCGTGGACCTGGTAGAACTCGCCCTCGTCCACTACGGACTCGATGATCTCCACCATGTCGTAGGGTTGGTTGGGCGAGTCGGGAATGATCGAGTCCAGCCGGTCGTCCGCCCGGTCCGGTGAGTCGTCGGGCGGGAAATAGGGGGGCGGCGTCATGTTGTTCTGGGGGAGGAACGACAGCAGGTAGCGGACGTCATCCAGGGCATCGGCGCCGGTCTCGGAGACGAAATGGGTGACTCCCGAGATTGAGGCGTGGGTGTTGGCGCCGCCCAGGTCCTCGAAGGTGACCTCCTCGCCGGTGACCGCCTTGATCACGTCGGGACCGGTGATGAACAGGTGGCTGGTGCCGCCCACCTGGTATACGAAGTCGGTGATGGCGGGGGAGTAGACCGCTCCTCCCGCGCACGGGCCCATGATGACCGACACCTGGGGGATCACCCCGGAGGCCATCACGTTGCGGTAGAAGATCCTCCCGTATCCGTCCAGCGACTGCACGCCTTCCTGGATGCGGGCGCCGCCGGAGTCCTTCAGCCCGACCACCGGCGCCCCGACCTTCATGGCCATGTCCATCACCTTGGTGATCTTGTCGGCTACCGCCTTGCCGAGGCTCCCGCCGAAAACTGTGAAGTCCTCGGCGAAGACGAAGACGGTCCGGCCGTTGACGGTTCCGTAGCCGGTCACCACGGCATCCCCGAGCGGGCGCCGGTCCTCGAGGCCGAAGCCGCGCGACTGGTGCCGGACGAACGTGTCGATCTCCTGGAAACTCCCCTGGTCGAGCAGGAGCGCGATCCGCTCCCGGGCGGTCAGCTTGCCCTTCTCGCGCTGGCGGTCCACGGCGCGCCGGGATCCTCCGCCCTCGGCCTGGCGGCGGAGTTCTCGGAGCTGTTCGATGCGCTGTTCGGTTCCCAAAGTCGTCCGGCTTTCCGTGTTTGTCCTGCCTATGGGGCGGCGTTCAAGGTTAGGCGTTGCGCCCGCCCGCAACGATTCTCCGCGTGCGGAGTCGGGCGCGTCACCACCCGGCCCGGCGCCTGGCGCTCGGGCGCGTATCCTTCGAACTCGACCCTTAGACCCTTACCGGCTGCCGATGGCTACACCCTACGAGACGCTGATACTCGACCGGACCACCTCCACCCAGGACGAGGTGTGGTCCCGGCGCGGATCGATGCCCCTGCTGGTGGTGGCGCGGTCGCAGACCCGGGGGAGAGGACGCTCGGGTGCGCGCTGGTCGAACGCCCCGCGAGCGCTGGCGGCTTCCCTCGGAGTCCGGCCGCACTGGCCTCCGTCCTCATGGCCGCTCCTGACGCTGGTGGCGGGCGTGGCGGGCCTGCGAGCGCTGGGGGATCCGGGACGGGACCTCATGCTCAAATGGCCCAACGATCTGATGCGCGGGCCGCTCAAGCTGGGCGGCCTGCTCACCGAGGCCTCGGGCGACACGGTGGTGGCGGGATGGGGCGCCAACCTGTTCTGGCCGGACGCTCCGGAGGGTACGGGCGCCGTGTTCGACTCCGATCCCGGCCCGGAAGCAGGGGTTGAGATCTCCCACCGGTGGGTCGAGGAGTTCCTTCCCCTGCTGGCGGGCGAGCCGGGCGATTGGCCGCATGACGAATACCGCCGTCGATGCTCCACACTCGGGCGATCGGTCACCTGGGTCCCGGACGGTGCCGGGACGGCGGTCGACATCTCGCCGGACGGGGGTCTGGTGGTAGAGACGGCTACCGGCCGGCGGACGCTGACCTCGGCGGCAGTCTCGGAGTTGCGGGACAACTGATCCCGCTTCCGGCGGTGCGATCCGTCAGGAGTGTCCTGAGCCGGCTAACAGGCGGTTCTGCCGCCGTCCACCGGGAGGGTGGCGCCGGTGACGAAGGCGGCGTCGTCCGATGCCAGGAACAGCGCGGCGCCGGCAATCTCCCTCGTTGTCCCTAGGCGCCCGATTGGGTGCTTGGCGGCCGTGATCTCCAGTCCCCGCTCGAGGCTGCCACCCCCGTGATTGCGCATGAGCGGCTCCATGACCGGTGTGTGGACGGCGCCGGGGCAGAGGGCGTTCACCCTGATCCCGAAGGGAGCGAGGTCGATCGCCATGGCGCGGGTGAGAGAGACCACGGCACCCTTGGCGGCGCTGTAGGCGGAGAAGTTTGCCATCCCGATCAGGGCGGCTACGGATGCCTGGTTGATGATCGATCCACCGCCGGCGGCCTGCAGGTGGGGGATGGCGGCCCGAGAGGTGAGGTAGACGCCCTTGACGTTGACCGCGAAGCACCGATCCCACTCGTCCTCGTCCGCATCCAGAACCGACCCGGATGGTGCGACGCCGGCGTTGTTGAAGACGATGTCGAGGCGTCCGAGGAGTTGGGCGGAGCTGGCAATGGCTCGGGAGACATCGTCCGGCGACGACACGTCGGCGACCACCGGATGGGCCTCCCCGCCGGTGGCCGAGATGGCTGCAGCGGCGGCTTCGGCGGCCGGCGCGTCGCTATCGAGTATCGCAACCCCGGCGCCCTCGCTCGCGAACAGTTCGGCGGTGGCCCGGCCGATGCCCGACCCGGCGCCGGTTATGAGAGCGGCGCGTCCTCGGAGTCTCACGGCGGTGATGATACGCTCCTTCCGGCGGCGGCTTCGGCGTCCTGAGCGAGCCGGAAGTCGATCCCGGAACCGGATCCGTCCACCGGCCGGCGGACGCTGACCTCGGCGGCGGTCTCGGAGCTCCGAGACGACGGGTTCAGCCGTACCCGGTTCGCTGGCTACGATTGAGAGCCGTTCGCAGCTTCTGCCCGGGACCCGTACAGGAGGTGGCATGGCGGTTCTCCAGCATGAGGGAACGATCGAGATTCTCTATCGTGACTTCGCCATGCCGTCCGGGTCCGGGTTCTCCAACGGGTACCTGTCCCGTCCGGACCGGATCGGCGATTACCCGCTGGTGGTGCTGCTGCCCCCGCTCCAGGGGATCACGCCCTTCGTCAAGGATCTCGCGCGCAGGCTGGCGCGCAACGGGTACGCCGTCCTGGTCCCGGACCTGACCCGGGGCGCTCATCCCGGACCGAAGGCGCCGTTCGAAGACCTGGTCGCCACCTACCACGCGATCCGGGATCGCCGCGCCCTGGCGGACATCGACGATGCGGTGGCCTTCGCGTTCGCCGACCCGGCCGGCTGGGCCCGTACCGGCAGGATCGGCGTGGTGGGGATCGACGTGGGGGGTCGGTTCGCCATCATCTATGCCGCACACCGGCAGCGAGCGGTGGGGGCGCTCTGCGTGGCGTATGCCCCTCTGGCCGGTGATGAGGAAAGGCGCCTGCCGGTGGTGGAGGCCCTGGAGATGCTTCCGATGCCGGTCCTGGGCCTCTACGGGGCGGATGACCACCTGGTACCCCCCGCCGGGGTCGACGAGGCGCAGCGGCTCAACCCTCACGGCAGATGGATCCTCTACGACGGTGTCGGACACGACTACTTGGATGACGATGCCGACTCCTACCATCACGCCGCCACCGGCGACACGCTGGCCCGTTTGCTCGGCCTGCTGTCCGCCACCCTGAACCGGTAGCAGCTCACCTGCCGGTAGGCGCCCTGACCGAAGCCGGTGACCCGTCCGGGGACTTGAGATGTGCGGCCATCCGTCCGGATCCGGCTACCGGGCGGTCATGCCGCCGTCCACGGTGAGGGTGGCGCCGGTGACGAAGGCGGCGTCGTCCGATGCCAGGAGTAGCGCGGCGCCGGCGATGTCCATCGGTGTTGCTACGCGCTCGATCGGGTGCTTGGCGGCCGTGGTCTCGAGCCCGCGCTCGAGGCTGCCACCCCCGCGCTGCCACATCAGTCGTTCCATGATCGGGGTGTGCTCGACGCCCGGACAGATGGCGTTCACACGTATCCTCAGCGGAGCGAGGTCCATCGCCGAGGCGCGGGTCATCGAGACCACCGCACCCTTGGCGGCGCTGTAGGCGGCGAGGCCCTCCGTCCCGACGAGGGCGGCTACGGATGCCTGGTTGATGATCGATCCGCCGCCGGCGGCCTGCAGGTGGGGGATGGCGGTTCGAGAGGTGAGGTGCTTGCCTTTGACGTTGACTGCGTAGCACCGATCCCAATCATCCTCGTTCGCATCCAGGACCGAACCGGACGGTGCGATGCCGGCGTTGTTGAAAGACGATGTCGAGGCGTGCGAGAAGCCGGGCGGTGCGGGCGACTGCACGTGAAACCGCCTCCGGTGAGGACACGTTGGCGACCACCGGATGGGCTTGCGCGCCATGGTCGAGATGGATGAGGCGGTGGCTCCTGCGGCCGGCGCGTCGCGATCGAGTATCGCAACCCCGGCGCCCTCGCTAGAGAACAACTCGGTGGCGGCCCGGCCGATTCCCGACCCTGCCCCGGTTATGAGAGCAGCCCGTCCTTGGAGTCTCACGGAGTGAGACTACGCATCCTGCTCCGCCCGGCGCCTCGGGAGGTTCCTCGACTTTCGTCTATCGATCCTGCGTCTTGGCTCCAGCCACCAGCCGGTAGTGACCCTTGTCGACAAGGGATTCGTCGGGAAGTATGAGCCAGTCTCGGTTCCTGTCGATGCGCGCCAGCACGAGGTCGTCCGAGCCGACTTGATCCGCGTGGCGCTCCTCGATCGTCCATACCGGGACGTCGAGGTGATAGGAGATCCAGCGTGGCGTCGGGATGCCGGGTGCGACCCACATGAGGCCCTCCGGTGCTGGCACCCGGGCGACGATGGCGCCTGCCGCGGCGGGGGTACGCAAGTACGTGTCACGGGTCGGGCCGAAGAAGAGGCCGTGGAACGTGACGACCACCACGATCGATCCCAGCGCGGCCAGGATCGCGGCCCGGCGGCCGCGGATGGTCCGCCGCACCATGTCGGCGAGGGCCATGGTCCCGATAGTGATCGGGGCCAGCCATGGGAAGTTCCAGAGGCGGTGAACCCAGGCGCCCTGGCTCGTCCCGAAGGTTAGGGCCGCCGCCACCGACAGCGTGATTGCCACGGGCACCCGAGTGCGGCGATCGACAAGGCCGGCGACGAGAGCGAAGGGGGCCAGAGCGCGCCACCACACGGGGGTAAGTTCTCCCGCGAAGCGCCACTGGCGGGCGAGGAACTCTCCCATCGTGTAGCCGGTGGTGTCGACCCGAGTGGTCACCTGCCCAGCCAGCTCGGCGGTCGGGGTGTTGGCCAGGAGCCATAATCCGGTGACGGCCAGGCCTGCGAGGGCCCCGAACGCCACGTACCGGGTGGCCTCCGAAGTGCGCTTGGCGGCGGCCAGCCATATCACCCCCAGACCCAGCGCGGCGATGGCAATCCAGGACTGCATGGCGGTGAGGCACGACAGGATTGCGGCGCCCGCCAGCATCCACTTGGGCGGATCGTCCGCCTCCCGCAGATGCACTACCATGGCGAGCGAGGCCGCGATCAGGGAGAAGCCTCCGCCCATCCTTCCGTAGACGAAGAAGAATCCGGTGGCTGCCATGGCTCCCGTGGCGAGGAGGATCGGAGTCCACGCCATGCCGAGGTTCCGACCCACCGCTGCCATGAACAGCACTGTCGCCGCGCCCACCAGGAAACCGAGGATGCGCAGCGAGGCCGGACTGTCTCCCAGCATCCCGACAGCGAGGATAGCGAAGAAGACTTGGAGCGGAGGATGGTGGGCGTAGGTCACGGCCTCCATCGGAGGCGCCGCTCCCGGTTCAACCCCGTACTCGCCGCGGATGTACGGATCTACGCGGGCGCCGAAGCCGGACTCCAAGGGTCCGAGCTCCCAGAAGTTGCGGGCCGCCAACCCGAAGCGGGCGAGAAGACGCCCGTCGTCGCTGTCACCGAGAGGGAGATTCAGGTCGGGTAGCCAGGCCACGAGCACCGCCATGGCAATGAGCGAAGCCACGGTCCAGCCGAGATGGGGAAGGATGCGGGCGTGCAGGGAAGCGGCTGATAGAGGCGAGGCCATGTGGGCGGCCATGGTAATTCGGCGAAGGGAGGGAGACCGGTGGATCCGGCTCCGGATGGAGGCATGACGGCCATCCTGGCCAGAGGACAACCGGTGGGGGGTTGTGGTACAGCCGGGTGCCGACGGGGTGGGAGCACGGGTACTGCGAGGGACGGAAGCGGGTAGGTGTTCGGTGGGGGGCGCGTCGGATCATCCCCGTCTTGGGCATCCACGGATACTGCTGTGGATGACAGCCGGCAGGAGTAACATCGGCTGTCCTCCTATGACCACTCAAGATCCCACCAACGAGAGCACTGACGCGTCCGGACCGTCGCCAACCCGACGGCGGTGGATGCGGCTCATCATCGGCCTGATCGTCATCAACGTGGTGGTGTTCGGCGGAATCTTCTATTACCTGGTGAGTGCGCGGGAGGCCATCGAGGCCATTCCGACCACTTCTATCCCGAGCCTGGCCCGGGAGCCTGAGCCGGTGGCGCCGGTGGCGCCGGCGGCGCCGGTGGCGACCAACGCGCCGGGTTCCACCATCCCTGCCGATGCCGGTACCCCCGGCGTGGAAGAGGCTCCGCCCGAACTCCTGGCGCCGGTTACCTTTCTCATCGTCGGGGGCGACACGCGCGAAGGTCTCCCCGACGAGCTGGAGATCAACGACCGGCTGGACGGCAACCGGGCCGATGTCATCATGCTCGCCACCCTCGACGGCGACGAAGCCAGGGTTCTCAGCCTGCCCCGTGACCTGCAGGTCGATCTCGGCGGGTACGGGGTCGTCAAGCTGAACGCCGCCCTCGCGCTGGGTGGGGGCGACCTGATGGTCTCGACGGTGGAGGAGTTGACCGGCGTCCAGATCGATCACTACGTGGAAATGGACTTCTACGGGTTCGCCAGCATCGTCGATGCCCTGGGCGGGGTCGAGATCACCTTCGCTTACCCGGCCCGCGACCTCAAGTCCGGCCTCGACGTGGACGCCGGAGTTCAACTCCTGGACGGTAAGGAGGCGCTGGCCTACGCCCGGTCCCGGGGCTACCAGGAGCGCCGGGGCAACGCCTGGGTCAGCATCGACGCCAACGATCTCGGCAGGATCCGCCGCCAGCAGAGCCTGCTGTTCGCCATGCTGGAGTCTGCCAAGCGCTGGACGATCGTGTTCGATATCCCGGCCGTGCTCCGAGCCGCCGGGGAGCATCTGGTCATCGATGCCGGTCTGGACACCCAGCGTCTCCTGGAACTGGGCTGGGCAGCGCGCAACCTGAACGGGGGCAACATCCAGGTCTACTCGCTCCCGGTCTGGGAGAGCACGGAGAACGGTGTCTACTACCTGCATCCGAGAGAGCCCGAGGCTACCGAGGTCCTGGCCGCCTTCATCGGTGCGGCCGCGCCCACCGGCGCGCCGGAACCCGTACAGGACCAGGAACTTCGCCTCAAGGTGCTGAACGGCAACGGTGGCGATGAGCAGGCCAGCCAGTGGGCGGCCTGGTTCGAGGATCATGAAGGGGTGTCCAGGTCGGTCGGGGTAGGGGACGCAGCCTCCTTCGACTTCGATAGCACGGTGGTGAGGGTGCGTCCCCAGGACCACGACATCGGCCGGCAGGTGGTGGACATGCTGGGCTTCGGGCTGGTGGAGGCGGGTTCGGTGGACGACAGTCTCGATGCGGTGGTGATCCTGGGCGCTGATGCTCTGGCCGCGGACGCGGTTCTCGGAGGTTGATGTGAGCCGTCCGGGTCTGGACGACGGGGAGGCGCCGGCACGGGCGACTAACCCGTACGGGATGCGGATAGGGGTGATCGGGGCCGGCTACGTCGGTCTGGTACAGGCCGGAGGACTGGTTCGGCTTGGCCATGAAGTTCGGCTGGGGGAGCGCGATGAGGCCCGACTCGATGCCCTCCGGGCCGGATGGGTTCCCGTCTACGAGCCGGGCCTGGCCGCCCTCCTGTCCGAGGGCCGGGCTACGGGGCGGCTCAGCTTCCACGCCTCCAACCGGGAGGCGGCGAAGGGCGCGTCGGTGGTTTTCATCGCCCTGCCCACTCCCTCGGACGAGGGCGGAGCGGTCGACACTTCCATCCTGGACCGCGCCATCGCCGATGTGGCAGCCTCGTTGCGGGCCGGCTCGGTCCTGGTCATCAAGTCCACGGTTCCGGTGGGTACGGTCCGGCGGATCTCGCAGATGCCTGCCATCGCGGAACGGGATGTCAGGGTGGTGTCCAATCCCGAGTTCCTCCGGGAAGGCTCGGCGGTCGACGACTTTCTGGACCCGGACCGGATCGTCATCGGCTCGGCCGACCCCCAGGCAGCGGAAATACTCGCATCAGGTGTGTACGGCGACCTTCCGGGAGAGCGGGTCGTGGTCGATCCCGCCTCGGCGGAGATGATCAAGTACGCCGCCAACGCCTATCTGGCGACCCGGGTCAGCTTCGTGAACTCGATCGCCAACCTGTGCGAGGAGGTAGGCGCCGACGCGGCTGCCGTGCTCCGGGGAATGGGCCGCGACCACCGGATCGGCCCCCACTACCTCGCCCCGGGACCCGGTTACGGAGGATCCTGCCTGCCGAAGGACACGCGGGCGCTGGGGGCGATGGCAGCACGGCACGGGTACGACTTCCGGTTGCTCCGGGCTGTGATGGAGGTCAACGACGAGCAGAGGCGGCGGATCGTAGGCAAGGTGGCGTCCGCCGTGGGTGGGACGTTGTCCGGCGCCACGGTGGGTCTGTGGGGTCTGGCGTTCAAGGCGGGGACGGACGACGTCAGGGAGTCGCCGGCTGCCGATCTCGCCCTGAGGCTGACCGCGGCAGGCGCCGCCGTCCGTGCCTACGACCCGCGTGCCTCTCTGTCGATGACGGGGATGGAACTGGTGGCGGATCCCCTGGCGGCGGCGAAGGGGGCCGATGTCTTGCTGGTGGCGACCGAGTGGCCCCAGTTCCTGGAGGTCGACCCGGTAGCCGTCAAGGAGGTGATGCGGGGTTCGGTGGTCGTGGATGCCCGCAACCTTCTGGATGCGGAGGCGGTCAGAGCCGCGGGGCTCTCTTATCGGGGCGTGGGTGCGGGCCGGTCATGATCTGGACCCGGGATCCCACCCGAGGGCGAGCCCTCGTAACCGGGGGTGCGGGCTTTCTTGGATCGAGCCTGGTCTACCGCCTGATCTCCGATGGCTGGTCGATCCTGGTGGTGGATGACCTTTCGTCAGGCCGCCTGTCCCGCCTGGCCGACGCCCGCCGGTTCGGAAAGGTGAGCATCCACCAGATGGACATCCGCTCCGAGCACCTGGCGGCCGCGGTCGCCAAGTTCGCTCCCGACCGGATCTTCCATCTGGCCGCCCAGACGTCGGTGGCGGTGTCCGTGGCCGATCCCGGCCTGGATGCGGACATCAATATCTCCGGTACCCTCAACCTGCTGGAGGCGGCTCGGTTGGCCGGCATGCCGCGCCTGGTGTTCGTCTCCACCGGGGGCGCCATCTACGGCCCGGAGGCCCCGCTTCCCACACCCGAGGACACGCCCAAGTTTCCGGCGTCGCCCTACGGCCTCTCCAAGCTGGTGGCCGAGCAATACCTGGACCTGTGGAAGCGGATTCGAGGGCTGGACCACGCGGTCGTCCGTCCGGCCAACGTCTACGGGCCGCGGCAGGACTCCTCGGGTGAGGGTGGGGTAGTGGCGATCTTCGCCAGGGCCTGCATGGACAGGACCCGCCCGACCATCTTCGGAACCGGCGATGACACCAGGGACTACGTGTTTGTCGAGGACGTGGTGGATGCGCTGGTGCTGGCAGGGGACAAGGGAGGGGGAGGTGTCTACAACATCGGAACCGGCGTGGAGACCAGCACCCTGGAGGTATTCAGGGCGGTGGCTCGACAAGCCCGCTTCGGTGGCGGAGCGAACCACGGACCCCCGCGGGCCGGAGACGTTCCCCGTTCCGCCCTCGAGTGCAGCCGGGCACGCAGAGAGCTGGACTGGAGACCCCGAACCTCCTTCGAGGAGGGCATCGAGGCCACCGTCTCCTGGTTTGCCACGAATTAGTTGTTAGGTACTAGTTGCTAGTTGCCAAATAATGTTATACGACACTGACCACTGACCGGAGCGTGTGCTAGCGGAACATGTCCTGGCCGGGGTCCCGCACCAGGTCGGCGCTCGATCCCTCACCCGCCGGGTAATCCGCTCCCCGGATGATGGCGGCGGGGATGCCCTTGGCCTTGCCCATCACCAGGTCGGCTGCCGCGGCCAACTCGTCCGCCAGCGCCACTTCAGTCACTTCGAGGGTGTTGCCGTAGGTGTCGGTCGTTCCCCGGTAGTCCACCACGGCGGGAATGCCGGCGACGCCGATCGCCACATCGGTGAGGCCGTGACGCCACGCCCTTCCGAACGTGTCGGTGATGATCACCCCGACCGTCACCCCGAGGGCCTGCCGGAGACGGGCACGGATCCGCCGGGCTGACCTGTCCGGAGCGATGGGGAGGAGTACCGCCGAGCCGGGGCGCACGTTGGACTTGTCGACCCCGGCGTTGGCGCACACGAACCCGTGATGCGTCTCGGTGATCACCAGTTCGTCGCGGCGCCGGAGGATGGCCGACGCCTCCCGTTCGATCAGCCGGAGGCGGGCCTCCGGGTCGTCGCCGATGTCCTCGATACGACCCTCGGCCTTCGAGACCAGCTTGTGCGTGACCACCAGCACGTCCCCGTCCGCAGGTTCCAGCCGGGACGCCGCCAGTCCTCCGATGAGCAGCCCGGCTACGTCATCACCGGGCTCGGCCTCGGGAATGCCCTCCACGGGGATGATCGAGATGCTCATGTATCGAGTCCCAGCAGGCCGATCATCCGCCGGGCCAACCCGATCGCCTGTTCCACCCCCGCGATGCGGGTGGGTCCGGCATGGACCGACAACCCCGAGCGGGAGAGGGCGGGCACGTCGGCCTGGTCGGCACTGTCGATGAAGAAGTCCTGTATCAGGCCCGGATAGGCCGCCGCCACCCCGGCGTTCCCCGGCGGGAATCCCAGCGAGGTCAACACGCGGTCGGCCGGTCCCTTGAGCGCCCGGCCTCCGAACAGCGGGCTGACCGCCATCACCCGGCGGGCTCCTCTTACCGCGGCCGCGATCTCCCGGACCGCCAGGATGGGCCAGACGGACAGGGGAGGGTTGGAGGGTGCGATGACCACCGCGTCGGCGCCTGCGATCGCCTCGACGACGCCGGGGGCGGGCCGGGCCGTGGACTCGCCGACGAACCTCACCTCGGTGACCTCGTCGCGGTGGCCGCGCAGCACGAAGTACTCCTGGAACGCCATCCAGTGGCCCGGGCCGGTCAGCACCTCGGTCCGGAGCCGGTCGTCAGTGGCGGGGATGACCGTCGAGCGCACTCCCATCATTCCCGCCAGGTCGGCCGTGATGGCGTGGAGCGGATCGCCGTCCCGAAGCCGCAGCGTCCGGTAGAGGTTGAGGGCGGCGTCGGCGTCCCCGATCCGGAAACGGGTGTCGACCCCGAAACGCGCCAGATGGTCCATCAGCACCATGGTGTCACCGGCTCGACCCCAACCGGCGGGTCCTTCCTGCCCGGTCAGCGTGTAGAGCACCGTGTCTACGTCAGGGGACACCGACCACCCGTAGAACGTGTCGTCATCACCCACATTCACCACCACCGTGGACTCGACATCCTCGAGGTGCTCGAAGCCCCGGGCCAGCCGGGCGCCCCCGACTCCACCGGACAGGAGCGCGACACGACGGGTCACAGGCCCGGGGTCGGGGTGGCGGTTATTGTCTTGTGGCTCGTTCCGTAACACAATGGGGTTTCCATGACCCAACCCTCTACTCCGTCACCGAAGCCGCGCGTCCTAGCGCTGGTGGTGGCCCGCAGGGGGGACGAGATCACCGACGTGCTGGAAAGCATCGAGTCCCAAGTCTACGAGGTCGAGGAGGTGGTGGTCATCGCCGAGCGGCGGCCGGATGTCGCACGAGAGACGGCCGGGCCCAGGACGGCCCGGCGGCTGTCGGAGGCTCTCGACGCAGTTGACGGTCCGGTGGACTACCTGTGGATGTTGGACTCCCGTACCACCGCCCGACCCGACGCCCTGGCCGCGCTGATCGACGCCGCCGAGAGCCTGGAGGCCTCCGTGGTGGGCTCGAAGGTCCTCGACACCGACTATCCCGACCGGCTGCTCTCCGTGGGCGGGCCCACCGATGTGTTCGGGTTCCCGTCCACGGGCCTGGAGACCGGGGAGATCGATCAGGAGCAGTTCGACGTCATCCGGGACGTGGCCTTCCTGGAGCCGGCTTCGCTACTCGTCAGGAGGGACCTGGCCGAAGGTCTGGGAGGGTTGGATCACTCCCTGCCGTACCTCTCCTTCGGCCTGGACATCTGCCAGAGGGCACGGGTGGTGGGCGGACGGGTAGTGGTGACCCCGGGCTCGGAGGTCTTCAGCCGGGCCAGTGGCGCCCAGCGGCCCACAACCTGGCGGGAGCAGGCCGGGCGGCTTCGGATCATGCTCAAGACGTACTCCGCGGTGACCCTCGCTTGGGCCCTACCCGCCCTGTTCCTGGTGGGTCTGGCTACCTGGCTCTTCCGGCTCGGGAAAGGCTTCATCACCGGACCGGTGGACTGGGTTCGCACCTGGGCCTGGAACCTGCTCTACCTGCCCTCGACCCTGGCGGCGCGGCAGCGCGCCCCGACCACTTCCATGGAGTCCGACGCCGAGCTGTTCCGCTTCCAGGTCCGCGGCTCGCTGGAGTTGCGCGAGATCGCGGCCGAACTGGGCGCCCTGCTCGGCGCCGGCGCCGAGGAGGAGGAGCCGGACGATCGCGCCCCGCCGGCCTTCTGGCAGAGACCGGATGTGATAACGACAGTGCTGGGGGTGGCGCTGGTACTGGTGTTCACCCGCTCCATCATCGCAGAGGGACTGCCGGCGACCGGATACCTGCTGCCGCTGGCCGAATCGGCCTGGGAAACCCTCCGCGCCTATGCCGGGGGATGGCATCCGGGCGGGTTGGGCAGTCCCGAGCCCATGCATCCTTCGATCGGCGCCACCGCCGCCATCCAGCTACTTCTGGGCGGCCGCGGCGGGGCCGCCGGCATTCTCACGGTGGTCGCGGTCGCGTCGGGTGTGGCCGGCATGGTGGCTCTGATCCGCAGGCTCGGCCTCAGCCGCGGGGCGCGCCTGGTGGCCGGGGCGGTGTTCGTAGCCGGGTTCCCGGTGCTGTGGCTGGCCGGGGATGGCTACTGGCCCGGCCTCCTGGCGCTCGGCGGGCTCCCCTGGTCGTTGCTCGGGGTGGTCGGGCCGGACCCGGAGACCGTTCCGGGCTGGACGGGGCGTCTCGCCAGGGTGGGTCTCGCCACCGCCGCCTCGGCCGTCTTCGTCCCGCTTTCGATAGTGATAACCATGCTGTTCGGGCTGGTTTGGGCGTCAATGGCGCGGCTCATCCGTCCCCTGGTCATCGGCGCGGCCGGGTCGGTGCTCGCTCTCCCCGTGCTGCTGCCGTGGTTGAGCGGGCGCGGGATAGCGGGGGTGCTGGAGACGGGCGCGCCCTTCCACCCCGATCCATCCTGGTGGGTGGCTGTTCCGGTGCTGGTGGCGGGCGCTGCGGCCATGGTGGTTGCCCGCGGCCGGCCGCTGTCGGTGGCCGCTACGGGTGCGGTGATCGGATCGGTCGGCTTTCTCGTGGCGCGGGCCGGCTCTGCGGGCGCGGGCCAGGAAGTCACGGTCGCGGGCCTGATCGCCACGGCTGCCGGAACGGCGCTGGTCGTGGCCGGTGCCCTGGACGCGCCGGCCTCGCTCGGTATCGACGTCTCGCTGCCGCGGACCGCGACCGCTTACGCGGCCATGGTGGCCGCCATCGTGGTCGGACTGACCTCGCTGGTCGCGGCGCCGGCCGGCCGCATGGGGCTGCCCGACGACCGGTTCGGCACTCTCGCGTTCGCCTCCAGCCGGGCGGAGGCCCACGGTCCCGACCGGGTGCTGTTGACCGGGCCGCCGGAAACCCTTCCGGGACAGCATCGGGTGCTTCCGGATGGCACGCCCTACCGCCTTATCGGCGGCGTCCTGGACTATCCACAGGCCTGGCTCCCCGAAGCCCGCCTGGGAGATGCTGCCCTCGAGGAAACCCTGGTCGGGTTGGTGGCCGGGGAGGAGCTTCGCCCCGGAGAGCTGCTGGCGCGGTTCGGCATCCGCTGGGTGGCGGTCACAGGTCCCAGCCCGATAGCTGACGCCATGAGCGCGCAGCTGGATATGCGGCCGCTCGCCGGCCTCTTCGTGGGGGACTCCGGCGGGGTGTGGGAGAACGATGTGCCCGCCTACCGGGCGGTGACCGATGGTGGGGAGGCGTGGTCGTGGACGGCGCCCGACTACGAGGGCCGCCAGGCCGGAGGCTCGGTCCGGATCGCGGAGAACGCCGACCACCGATGGGGCCCGGGCGCCTGGCAACAGGACGGCTGGGCCAACCGCGTGCCGGCGGAGGCGGGGGTCGCCGCCTTCGGAGGGGTGGGTTCGTTCCGGTTCCAGGCACGGGCGGCAGGCGTCGTGGTGATCGTGCTGGCGGGCCTGTCGCTGGTGCGGACCAGGCGTGAGGCCGGGGACCGACCGGTATGACCCGCATAATCGGCTTGGCCGTGGCCGCCCTCGCCGTCGTGGTGGCGACCATGCAACCGGCCCCCGGGCCGCCGGTACCGGCCGTGGAGACGACCAACCGTGCAGAGGCGCCGACCGGCAGGGCATCCCACTTCGCCCACTGTCCCTGGTCGCGTTCCGACAGCCTCCGGAGTTCGGCCTACAGCGTGCTGGGGGAGGGACCGGCGGGCTTCGACCTCTCCTTCCTCGAGGGCGGTTCGGTGGACGACAGGTTGTCGGGCCGGACCGACGCGAACGCGGCGGCCAGGGTCGAGAACCCGCGTCCGGTCGGCGCCAGCTCCGCGATGGTCGAGTTCTCCGGGAACGTGGGCTCGGTCGGCGTGGTGACCACAGGTGAGAGTCTGCTGGCGGGTGACCTGTGCTCGGGGAGGATTCCGGACTCCTGGCACTTGCCGGGAGGCTCCACGCTGGAGGGTGAGAGCCTGGTCCTCCGCCTCTTCAACCCCTTCACCGCCGACGCCCGGGTCGATCTCTGGGCATTCAGCGAGTTGGGCATCGAGGCCGGAGAAGCTCTGGAGGGATTGGCGGTTCCGGCCCGGCGCACGCGGGTAGTGGCCTTCGAGGAGTTGCTGCCCGGCCGGGAGTCGCTGTCGGTGATAGTCCGCCCGGTCGTGGGTTCGGTCATCCCGGCGATGGTGCTCGACACCGGCACGGACGTAGCGGTCTGGCCCGGCTCGGACGCAGGCGACGGATGGGAGTTCCCGGTAGCGGGCGCGGTCGGGCTCCGGAGTGACCTGGTCCTGACCAACGAGGCCTCCATCCCGGTCAACTTCCTGCTCGAGGCATTCGACGAGTCCGGGGCGCGGTTACCCACCCAGGTGGGCCGTATCGAGGGGCCCGGGCAGGCGCGGGTGTCTTTGGACGGGTTGAGTTCCTCCGGGTTCGGGGTGCGGGTGACCGGCGACGGACCCTTCGGCGCGGTCATCGTGGCTCGCTCGGAGACCGGCGTGGCCGCAACCGTCGGGGCTCGGACCACGGCAACCGGATGGCTGGTGCCGGGCCCGGGGGTGGTCGCATCCGGGAGCCGGCTCAGGTTCCTCAACGCCGGGGTTACCGAGTTGACCGCCACCTACCGCACGCTCACTCCCGAGGGAAGGACCCGTGCCAATGTGATCGGGATTCCCCCCAACTCGGTCCGCACCGTCCACATTGCCGCCCCGGAGGTCGCGGGTGTCCGGGTCACCGCCGACGGCCCGCTGACGGTGGGGTGGCTGGCGACCGTGTCCGGCCGGGCGATGTTCTCGGGGGCGATCCCGAGTGGCTGAGGGCTTCGTGGTTCGACTACTGGTGGTCCTGGCGGCGGTGGGAGCGGTGGCAGCGGTGGCCGCTTTCCGTCCGAGACGGCCCCGGACTCCGCTCTCAGTGGAAGGGAACCTCGACGGCCCCGGCGTCTACCTGTTCACCGCCGCCGGGTGTGATGCATGCGATGAGGCCCGGCTGGTCTACAGCAAGGTGCTGGGTGAGTCGGGTTTCATCGAGCGGAGCTGGGAGGAGCATTCCGACCTGCTGGCCCGGGTCGGGGTGGCCGACCTACCGTCGGGCGCGGTGGTGGGCGCCGACGGTAGGCAAGTGGCCTCGTTCGCACAGGTACCGAAGCCGCCGGCACTCCGGTGGGCGGTCCGGAAGATGAGGGCATGACCGGGATCGCCGATCCGGCCGGGCCGATCGAAGACGAGGTCGGATCGCAGGGATGGTCCACCCGGACCTCGGCCATCCTGGTGGCCATGGTCTCGCTGGCGACCCTCGTGGCGGTGGCCCCCCACCTGCTGCTGGTCGCCAACACTCCTACGGGCGGCGACATGGGTGCTCACGTACTCGGCCCCGCCTACCTGCGGGACGTCCTGCTCCCGTCGGGCCGGATCATGGGCTGGTCGAACCACTGGTTCGCCGGGTTCCCGATCTTCTACTTCTACTTTCCCCTTCCGTCGCTGGTGATCGTGGTCCTCGACCTGGCGCTCCCCTACGGGGTGGCGTTCAAGACGGTGACGGTCGTGGGGCTGGTGGCGCTTGCACCGGCCACGTATTTCTTCGTCCGGTCGATGGGTTTCGCCCGTCCGGTTGCCGCGGTCGCCGCGGCGGCGGGAGGCGTCTACGCCTTCATGGAGACCCCCACCCCCAACATCTTCGGCGGCACCATCGCCTCCAGCCTGGCCGGGGAGTTCTCCTATTCATGGTCGTTCGCCTTCTCCCTGGTCTACCTGGGCTGCCTGCTCAGGGCAGTGCACGACGATCGCAAGTACTTCATGGGAGCGGCCGCCGCGCTGGCCGGAACGGCTCTCTGCCACGTGATCCCGACCATGGGCGTGGTGTTCGCATCGCTGTTCGTGCTGGTGGGTTCGCTGTTCGTGGTGGTGGGTCGCTCAGGATGGTGGGAGCGTCTCAGGACCGCCGCCGGCCGGCAGCGAGCGGAGGGGGGTCTGTCCTCGCTGGTCGTGCCGGGAACCTGGGCGGTGGGTTTCATGCTGGCTGCGTTCTGGGCGTTGCCGCTGGTGATCCGGCTGCGGTACACGACGGAGATGGACTGGCAGCCCTTGGCGGGATTCGACGAACTGGTTCCGGTGGAACTGTGGCCGGTGGCCATTCTGGGCGTGATCGGGTTGGTGGTCGCGTTGCGGAGGACCGGGCGGGCCCTGGCGCCGGCTGCCCTGACGCTGGTGCCGATCCCGGCTTTCTTCCTGCTCGGCCAGGGAGCCAAGCTGTGGAACGGCCGTGCCCTTCCGCACTGGTTCTACGGTCTGCACCTATTCGCCGGCATCGCAGTCGGTCTGCTGGCGGTGGCGGCCTGCCGCCGGCTCCCGGAGCGAACGCCCACCTGGTGGATACAGACCGGGATCGTGGCCGCCGTCCTGGTGCTGGTGTTCGGGGCCGCCATCGGGCAACCTGTCTGGGACCTCGAGAACCCGGCCGGTTGGGTCGGGACGTTGCGACTGGAGCCGCTGGTCGAGCGGATCTCTGGTCCCGACATGCTGGTGGGGGCCGCGGGGGTCCTCCTGCTGTGGCTGGTGGGACGGCGGGCGCCGCCCGCCACCCGGACGGTCCTTCCGGTCCTGGCGTCCGTGGCGATCACGGGAGTCATCTTCGTGGGCGTGGTCACCGAGGAGAACTACGTGGGCGCCTGGGCGCGCTGGAACTACCTCGGCTACGAGGGTAAGGCGACCTGGCCCGAGTACGAGGGTGTGATGTCGGCAGTCGGCGACCTGCCGCCTGGCCGGGTCCAATGGGAGGCCAACAGCGAGCTCAACAAGTACGGGACGCCCATGGCGCCGATGCTGTTCCCCTACTGGACCGAGGGCACCCACCCCTCGATGGAAGGCCTCTACTTCGAGTCCTCGGTCACTACCCCCTTCCATTTCCTGAACGCGTCCGAGTTGAGCAGTTCCCCCTCCAACCCGATTCCCGGGCTGGCCTACCACAACCGGGACATCGACCGGGGCGCCGTGCACATGGGCCTCTTCAACGTGTCCTACTACGTGGCGTACACCGACACGGCCAAGGACAGGGCCGACCGGCATCAGGACTTCACCTTCGTGGCGGACTCGCCCCCGTTCCGAATCTACTCGCTTCCCGAAAGCTCGCTGGTGGAAGCGGCGGTCAACCAGCCCTGGGTGTTCGAGGAGTCCGGCTCGGGGCTCCTCAACTCCCTCGTGACCACCTTCACCGACGACACCGATCCGCACTTCGTGGACGTGGCCCTCGATTGGTACGAGGACATATCCCTCGTGGACCAGTGGATCGTGGCGGACGGTCCCGGGCACTGGGAGCGGATCACTCCCGAGCTGGAGGGCGCCACCGTCCCGATCGTCACCGACTCGGGGGTCGAGGTCTCCGATGTGGTGCTGGAGGACCACCGCGTGGCGTTCACGACCACCGGCGTGGGGACTCCCCACCTGATCAAGGTCTCCTACTTCCCCAACTGGACGGCCTACGGTGCGGAGGGCCCGTGGCGGGCCACCCCGGCCTTCATGGTGGTGGTGCCGACCGATCGCGAGGTCGAACTGCGCTTCGAGAACACCTGGGTGGAGATAGTGGGGCTGGGTTTGACCCTCGCCGGTGCGGTCATGCTGGCCATCTGGCTGGTCGCTCTCGTACGCCGGCGGATGGTTCCCGCCTCGCCTACGCCCGAAGGACTCCGCGACCCCGCCCTGCGGGGCACCGGCCGATCCGGATACGGCTGATGACTGGTTCCTAGTCCCTAGTTGGTAGTTGCTAGTTTAATTGTTAGTTATTAGTTCCTAGCTGTTAGTCATTGTGTGCGTATCAGTCGAGGTTGCCGCTGTTACCCCCCGCTTGCTCGTTTCGAGTGTCTCGCCTCAGCGCGATATGAAGCGCCGGCAGCTCAGGAACACTGGAACGGTCTAATCTAAGACAAACTATCGGAAATAACTAGTGACTAGCAACTATCGACTAGGAACTAATCATCCAGGCTGCGGCGCAGCGCGATCAGTCCCCGGAGGGTGCGCGGGACCCGGCGGAGTAGCGAGGAGCGGGCTTCCCTCATCTCCTCCACGGTGATCGGAACCTCGATGATGCGGTGCCCGGCTCGCTCGGCCCGTAGCACCAGCTCGGTGTCGAACAGATCCTTGGTCAGGCGCACTCGCGGGAGGAGCGCCTGGACCACCGGCGCGTGGAGCGCCTTGATGCCGTGGGTGTCGCTCAGCCCGGATCCGACCACGGCCCGCAGCGCCAGGTTGAACACCCGGGTGGCCAGGCGGCGTATCCACGGTCGCCGGTCCCGGGAACCGGGGTCGCGCTTCGAGGCGATCACCACATCGGCCGAACCGTCGAGCTCCGCGACCCTTCTCAGGAATTCTTCGGAGTGGTAGTCGATGTCGAACACCACCAGCCATCCCAGGTCCCCGGCCGATTCCATCCCGGTGCGGATGGCGAGCCCGTAGTCGGCGCCGTCGATCTGTATCACGTCCAGGCGGGGATCGGAGGCCGCTTCGGACAACGCTTCGGCATGGGTGGCGTCGGTCGATCCGTTCTCGACCAGGATGATCCGGTACCGGGGCGTCACTGCCTCCACCTGGCGTCGGATCCGGGCCAGGGCGGGCCCCATGAAGCCGGCCTCGTTGTGGACCGGGATGATGATGGTGATCTGCGGTGCGGTCATGTTCGTTACCGGGGGCGAGTGTAGGATCGGACTCGGCGACCGCCGCAAATGCCTCACTCCACGCCGACCGGAGGAGGCTGCGTGGTATGGCCGCCCGAGCACGCCAGGCTGGCACGCGGACAGACCAGTAGTCGGGATATCTCGTGGGAAGCCCTGACCCAGACCCTTTCGACCGTATCTTTCTGGCCTACGACGTCCGGGGTCGGGTGGATAGGGGGGATCTCGACGAGGAGATCGTCGAACGCATCGGGGTGGGCTTCGCTCGGGTCACCGGCGCGTCGACCGTAGCCCTGGGACGCGACTGCCGGCCTTCATCGGAGTCGTTGGCGGCGGCGTTCGCGGAGGGCGTCCTGTCGCAGGGGTGCAATGTGACCGACCTGGGCCTGGTCCCCACCGAGGTGGTCTACTACCACTCGGGCCTGCACGGGGTTCCCGCCGCCGTCGTCACCGCGTCCCACAACCCGGCCGGTTACAACGGTCTCAAGTTCTGCCATCGCGGGGCGGCGCCGATCGGGTCGGGCTCGGGATTGGAACGGATCCGGGATGTGGCCCGCTCGTGGACCGGGGACTACCGGCGGCAGGCCAGAGGCGGGCTGACCCGGCAGGACGCCCTGCCCGGTTACCTGGAGCACGTGTTCGGAATCGTCGATCCAGGGGGCGTCGGGGCGCTCCGGGTGGCCGTGGACGGCGGGAACGGGATGGCCGGGCTCGTGGTCGACCCGCTCTTCCGGCGATTGCCCTCGGCCACCTTGATGGGGCACTACCTGGAGCCGGACGGCTCATTTCCGCACCATCCGGCCGACCCCCTGAACCCCGACAACCTCACCGACCTGGTCCGCCTCGTGCGCGAGCAGGAGGCCGACGTGGGAGTGGCCTTCGACGGGGACGGTGATCGGGCGGTGTTCGTGGACGAGCAGGGCGTTCCTCTTCCCGGGAGCACCGCCACCGCCATCATCGCAGGCTGGTTCCTGGCCCGGCGACCGGGCGCCCGGATCGTCCACAACCTGATCTGCTCGAGGAGCGTGGCCGAGGCCATCCGGTCCGCCGGGGGAGTGCCGGTCCGGACCCGGGTGGGTCATTCGTTCATCAAGGCGGTCATGGCGGAGCAGGATGCGGCCTTCGGGGGTGAGCACTCGGGCCACTACTACTTCGGTGACAACTACGGGGCGGACAGCGCGACCCTGGCCATGCTGGTGTTGCTGACCGTCCTGACCGAGGCCGGCGTCCCGCTGTCGGAGTTGAGGCGCGGCTACGAGCCGTACGCCTTGTCGGGGGAGATCAATACCGCGGTGAGCGACCCGGCGGCAGCCATCCGGGCGGTGGCGGCCGCCTTCGCCGGCGCCTCTGTGGACCATCTCGACGGGCTGACGGTCGATCTGGGCGACAGTTGGTTCAACGTCCGTCCCTCCAACACCGAACCGCTGCTCCGTCTCAACGCCGAAGCACCCGATCCGGGGTCGCTGAGCGAACTCGTGGAAAGGGTGCAACGGGTGATCGACTCTGCCTGACATCCGCGCTCGGTCGTCGACGGGGCAGATTGTCACACGGTCCGGATACAACACAAGGCATGGTGTGTGTGGTGTGCGGGTGGTGGAACCCACCGGCAGGAACTCCCTGGAGGGATCCGGCGGGGCGGTCGGCGGTGTGCCCCGCCTGCCAGGCGTCCCTGCAGCCCGGCGGCGAGGTAAGGCTCCCGTCAGGCGTGCTGGTGCGCTCGCTGCTGGTTCACGAAGGCCCGATCCGCAAGGCCGTCCACGCCATGAAGTACCGCGGAGCCGACCGGGTCGCCTCGGGCCTCGCTCCTCTCATGGCCGATCTCCTTCCTACCGGCGCGACCGCCGTGGTGCCGGTACCCAGGTCGCTGCCCCGCCGGGCCAGGTTCGGTACCGACCCCGGAAGGGCGCTCGCCACGGCCCTTGCCCGGACAGCCGTGCTACCCGTGGCCGACGTGCTGCGCGCCCCCCTGCTCCACAGGAGCCAGATCCGGTCCAGGCGCCGCGGTGGCCTGCGGTTTCGGTCGGTGGCGCGGCCGCCCGGGGGAGCGGTGCTGGTGGACGATGTGCTAACCACCGGCGCCACCCTCAGCGCCGCGGCCGCAGCCTGCCGGGGCGCCGTCACCGCGGCGATCACCCTCACCCGCTCCCGATCGGGTGGAGGCGGTAGACCGCGCATGAGTCACTAATATCAGCTCATGGAGGTCCGGATACGCGGGCGGGGAATCCGGTTGACGGATGAGACCCGTGCCCATGCAGCAGGGCGGGTCAGCCGGGCGGCCAAGTTCTTCGACCGGCTGCGCGATGTCGATGTGAACGTCACCAGGGTCAACAGCCACGACAGCGACCACCGCTTCCGGGCCGAGCTGTCCGCTCGTGCGGCCGGCCAGGTGGTCAGGGCGACGGGCGAGGGCGACACCGTAAGCCGTTCCATCGACACCGCATCCGAGCACTTCGAACGCCGGTTGCGCCGGCTCTCGCAGAAGCTCAGCGACCGCCGCCGCCACCGGCCGAGGCCCGAAGTTCACGCGGTCGGTCGGCGCGGGCGGTCCGAGCGACCCGATGACCGGCAGACCTCCATCTCCCGGGTGCGGCGGTCGGTCGGCAAGCCGATGACTCCCGAGGAGGCGGTCATCGTCATGGAGGAAACGGGCGAGACTGTGGTCCTCTTCTCCAACGTCGAGACGGGGGAACTCAACGTCATCCACCGGTCAAGGGGCGGGTGGCTGGAGTTGATCGAGCCCGCCTAGCCGGACCGCACCAACCTCGTGCACAGGGCCGGTGGCGCTATGGCCCGGGGTAGGGGTTCACAGACGCTCCGGCGGCGGATAGCATGACCCCGGCGGGTCGTGACTGACGTGTCCTGCTGCCCGATACACACGAGAAACGGTGAATCATGTCGCTACTCGGCAAGGTGCTGCGTGCCGGCGAGTCCAAGAACCTGAAGACCCTCGAGGCCCTGGCGGCGCGGGTCAACCAGATGGAGCCCCTGCTGGAGGAGCTCGACGATTCCGCGCTCACCGGCAAGACTGCCGAGTTCCGGAGGCGTCTCGACTCCGGAGAAGCGCTGGACGACCTGGAGGTCGAGGCCTTCGCCACGGTCAGGGAGGCCGCCAAGCGGACGCTCGGCCAGCGGCATTACGACGTGCAGGTGGTGGGCGCAGGCGCTCTCCACCGGGGCATGATCGCCGAGATGCGGACCGGGGAGGGCAAGACGCTCGTCTCCACCATGCCGGTCTACTTGAACGCCCTCGGCGGGGCCGGCGTGCATGTCGTCACCGTCAACGACTACCTGGCCGCCCGCGATGCCGAGTGGATGGGGGGCATCTACCGGATGCTGGGCCTCACCGTGGGTCTCATCCAGGCAGGCGACGATCCCGCCTCGCGCAAGCCCGCCTACGAGGCCGACGTCACCTACGGCACCAACAACGAGTTCGGATTCGATTACCTGCGCGACAACATGGCCATGTCCATGCAGCTGCGCGTGCAGCGCGGCCATCGTTTCGGCATCGTCGACGAGGTGGACTCGATCCTGGTCGACGAGGCGCGGACCCCGCTCATCATCTCCGGGAAGGTCGGCGACAACGCCCGCTGGTACCGGGAGTTCGCCCGGCTCGTGCGGGGTCTCCGCGAAGGCGCCCACTACGAAGTCGACTACGGCAAGCGGCAGGTGCTGACTACGGAGGAAGGCGTGGCCCAGGTCGAGCGCATGCTGGGCGTGGAGAACATGTACGACCATGCCGCGGTCGACTTCGTTCACCATCTCGAGCAGGCTCTGCGGGCCAAGGCGCTCTACCACCGCGATGTCGAGTATCTGGTGTCGCATGGCCAGGTGCTGATCGTCGACGAGTTCACCGGCCGCGTTCTCGAGGGCCGGCGCTATTCGGAAGGGCTCCACCAGGCCATCGAGGCCAAGGAGGGGGTGCGGATCAAGGAGGAGAACCAGACCCTGGCGGCGATCACCCTCCAGAACTACTTCCGCCTCTACGACAAGCTCGCCGGGATGACCGGTACTGCCATGACCGAGGCTTCCGAGTTCTCGCAGATCTACGGGTTGGAGGTCATGGAGGTCCCCACCCATGTCTCGGTGGCGAGGGTCGACCAGCCCGACGTGATCTACAAGACCGAGGACGCCAAGTACCAGGCGCTGGCTCAGGACATCGAGGAGCGTCACCGGGAGGGCCAACCGGTGCTGGTGGGCACAGTCTCGATCGAGAAGTCCGAACGGGTGGCGAGGTTGCTGGCCAGACGGGGAATATCCCATGAGGTCCTCAACGCCAAGCACCACGCCCGGGAGGCCGAGATAATCGCCCAGGCCGGTCGTCCCGGGGCGGTCACGGTGGCCACCAACATGGCCGGCCGCGGCGTGGACATCCAACTGGGCGGCAACCCGGAGGGTCTGGCCCGGGCCGCCATGCGGAAGCGACCGGACCTGACGCCGGGTACTCCACCGTGGGAGAAGGAGTACCGCCAACTTCTCGATACTCATCAGGCCGCGACGGACGGGACCCGGCGACAGGTACTGGAGGCCGGTGGGCTCTACGTGCTCGGGACGGAGCGCCACGAGAGCCGCCGGATCGACAACCAGCTCCGGGGACGGTCGGGCCGCCAGGGCGATCCGGGGGAGTCCCGCTTCTACCTGTCCCTCGGCGATGACCTGATGAGGAGGTTCGCCAGCGAGCGGGTCAGCACCATCATGGAGCGCCTCAGGATGCCCGACGAGGTCCCGATCGAGGCGAAGATGGTCAGCAAGGCCGTGGAGCGGGCCCAGTCACAGGTCGAATCGCAGAACTTCGAGATCCGGAAGAACGTCCTCAAGTACGACGAGGTCATGAACCGCCAGCGTGAGGTGATCTACGAGTGGCGGGACGGCATCCTTCGCACCCGGCAGAGCCGGGACCTGGTGGTGGGATGGGTGGAGGAGTCGATCGAGGCCACAGTGCGGGCCGGTCTGCCGGAGGACGTGCCGCCGTCCGAGTGGGACTGGGACGGACTGTTCAGGGAGCTCCAGGTCATGTACTCGTCCGAGCTATCACCCCGTGACCTGGCGGGGGCAGCCAGATCGGTCGACGAGGTGGTCGAGGCGGTTGCCGATGACGCCGTCCGCCGGTTCGAGGAGCGGGAGACCGAACTGACGCCCGAGGTGATGCGCCGCATCGAGCAGGGCCTCGCCCTGTCGATCATCGACAACAAGTGGCGGGACCACCTGTCGGAGATGGACTACCTGCGGGCCGGGATCGGCCTGAGGGCGATGGGCCAGCGGGATCCCCTGACCGAGTACCGCCGAGAGGGTTACGAGATGTTCAGCTACCTGGTCGACTCCGTGAAGCGGGACACCGCCCGCTATCTCTACCGGGTCGAGGTGGCGGAGGCTCGGCGCCGGGCGCAACCGCGAGCCGGCGTCACCACGGGTCCGGGGCCGCGGCGACCCCGCCGGGCCAAGTCGGCCAAGGTGGGACGCAACGCCCCGTGTCCGTGCGGGTCGGGAGTCAAGGCCAAGCGGTGCTCCAAGACGCCCGACTGCATGGCGGCCGCCCGCGCTCGATAGGAATCAGCGCGTGACGCGCCGCTGATGGCGTCCGAGAATCACGAAGTCGGATCCGGAGGCGCCGGTTCCGGCCAATCCTCGATGCAGCGTTCTGCCAGGGGTACCGGGTGGACGGCCCTGGTCAGGTCGCTGGGGGATAGGAACACGCTGGCTGGGATCTTCGGATCGAAGGATCGTAGGTAGTCTGCGCCGCCCTCGTCGAGCCGCTGCCAGGCGCCGGACCAGGCGTACCCGGTGGGACCCACTATGTGGCGGGTCGCCGTGAAGATGTCGCGGGGGAGATGGCGGGCCCCCTCGCGCCGGGCCGCCCACTCGGCCATGGCGGCTCTGCACTTCCTGGTGATCGCGGCAAGGAGTCGGCCCATACGGGGATTCTATCCGGACAGCGTCTCCTAATACGGACGCACGTCGCGCCTCGACCGGTTCCGGAGTCGGCCGGCTCGCCCGGATTCTCGATGTCCCCGCACGCCGGTCGAGAAGCCGGCTCCCGACATTCACAACACGAATCCCAAGTCCGGGAAGAATTAGGGCTAACCTCTCGACCGTCATGGACCGCACCGACCCCCGCCCTCTCATCGACGACCTGCGCGCCCGCCTCTCGGACGCCCGGAGGTTCCTTTGATGTCGATTCCAAGCTCGCCGACCTGGTCGAGCTGAGGGCGCAGGTCTCCCTTCCCGACCTCTGGGACGACCCTGACCGAGCCACCCGCCTGACCCGCCGGCTGGGCCGGTTCGAGCGCCTGGTGAACAGGGTGGAGGCCATGGAGAACGACCTGGACGACGCGGACATCCTCGTCGACCTGGCCCGCGAGGAGGGCGACGCCGCCACCCTCGACGAGGTGGCTCGCGACCTTGACGCCACCGAACGGCGGATCGCGGTTCTCGAGGAGGAGTCGCTCTACTTCGGCGAGTACGACGACCATGCCGCCATCCTCAGCGTGCACGCCGGCGCCGGAGGCGTGGACGCCCAGGACTGGGCGGAGATGATGGTCCGCATGTACGTCCGCTACCTGACCGAACTCGGCTTCGAACACGAGATCGACGACCTCCAGTCGGGCGAGGAGGCGGGTATCAAGTCGGCCACCCTCACTGCCGAGGGAGAGCATGCCTATGCCGTGCTGGAAGCCGAGCGCGGTGTTCATCGCCTGGTGCGCATATCACCCTTCGACTCCAACTCCCGCCGCCACACCTCCTTCGCCGGGGTGGATGTGGTGCCGCTGGTGGAGGACGCCGCCGTCGAGATCAGTCCGGATGACCTGCGGATCGACACCTACCGCTCGCAGGGCGCCGGTGGCCAGCACGTGAACACCACCGACTCGGCGGTCCGGCTCACCCATCTGCCGACAGGCATCGTGGTGGCCTGCCAGGCGGAGCGTTCCCAGCTCCAGAACCGGGCCAGGGCCATGGCCCTGCTCAGGGCGAAGCTGGCCGAGTTGGCCCGTGTCCGCCAGCAAGAGGAACTGGACCAGATTCGCGGGGAGCAGACCGAGGCTGCCTGGGGGCGCCAGATCCGTTCCTACGTCCTCCAGCCCTACCAGCAGGTGAAGGACCTCCGCACAGGGCTGGAGGTGGGCAACGTCCAGGGCGTACTGGACGGCGGTCTCGGACGGCTCACCGAGTCCTACCTGCACTGGCGCCGGGCCAACCGGGAGCGGCAGGATCGGAGGGAGGCCGGGGTTCGCGCCTCCTCCTAAACCCTTTGAGTAGTGGGGGCCCGTTGGTAGTCTCAGCATCCCGTACGCTTCCGGACTCGGTGGGACAGGGACGTTCATGATCCGACTGCAAAATGTTGCCAAGGTCTACGACGGTGGGGTGGTGGCAGTCCAGGAAGTGAGCATGGACGTTCGCAAGGGGGAGTTCGTCTTTCTGGTGGGTCCGTCCGGCTCGGGCAAGTCCACGCTGATCCGGATGTGCCTGCGCGAGGAGAAGGTGACCCGGGGCAAGATCTGGGTGGCCGGCAAGGACATCACCAAGCTCCCCACCTGGCGGGTTCCGTACCTCCGCCGCACAGTCGGAACCATCTTCCAGGACTTCAAGCTGCTTCCCAACAAGACCGTGGCGGAGAACGTGGCCTTCGCTCTCAAGGTCACCGGCTGCCCGCGCTCCATCGTGCGCCGGCAGGTGAACACGGTGCTGGAACTCGTGGGCCTGTCGGCCAAGACCGACCGATACCCGCGGCAGCTGTCCGGAGGGGAGCAGCAACGGGTGTCCATCGCCCGGGCCTTCGTCAACCGGCCGCCGATCCTGCTGGCCGATGAGCCGACCGGCAACCTCGACCCGGCCACCTCGGTGGGCATCATGAGGCTGCTCGACCGGATCAACCGCACCGGGACGACAGTGATGATGGCCACCCACGACTTCGCCATCGTGGACGCGATGCGCCGCCGGGTGGTCCAGCTCGACCGGGGACGGGTGGTCCGGGACCAGGGCGAATCGGGCTACGAGTCGTCCGAAGAGACGTGAGCACTTTTCTCTTTCTGATCGGCGAGGCCTTCGTCAATCTGCGCCGCAATGCCCTGGTGGCGACCGGTGCCGTCGTGGCCGTGTTCGTGTCCCTGGCCTTGGCGTTCGGCGCGCTGGTGTTCAACGAACTGGTGCGGGTCAACACGCTGCAATGGCAGGAGGGAGACCACCTGATCATCTTCCTCAAGGACGAGGGCGGTCCGGTGGCCCACAGCGAGCTCCTGGCTCAGATCAACGACTACCCGGAGGTTAAGAACGCCTGGTACATGGACAAGGCAGGCGCCTACCAGGAGTTCCTCGAGATATACAGCGACCAGCCGGCGCTGGCCGCGACGGTGACGGCGGCCGATCTTCCCGCCTCGATCCGGGTGGAGCTCGAGGACATCTCGACCTACCAGGAGGTCCAGTTCCGGTTGGTGGGTCACCCGCTCCTCAGGCGCCTTTCGGTGTTCAGCGAGGGGATTGAGCGGCTGCTCAGCCTCACCGGAGTGCTCAACTCCATCGGCTTCGGCCTGGTGGTGCTCATGGGTGCGTCAGCCGTGGTCCTGATCGCCAACACCATCCGCATGGCCATCTACGCCCGCCGGGAGGAGATCGCCATCATGAAGCTGGTCGGCGCCGGCAACTGGTTCATACGCGTCCCGTTCATCATCGAAGGCGCCACGGTCGGCCTGCTGGGAGGTGGGCTGGCGGCGGCGGCGGTGTTCGCGAGTCACAACCTGCTGGAGCGGATCCCGACCGACATTCTGATCCGCTTCCAGGTTGACCAGGGGTTCCTGCTGAGCCGGGCCATCCTGATCCTTGCCTTCGGCGGTCTGGCGGGATTCATCGGGAGCAGCCTCGGGCTGAGACGCTTCCTGAGGGTATGACCGTGCGCCGGCTGGGGCTGGTCGGGGGAATGGTGGTGGCCGTGCTGGGGGTCTTTGCGGCCGCGCCGACGCTGGTCGAGGCCCAGAACGAGGAGCAGCGTCTCGACCAGGTCGAGCGACAGATGGCCGAACTGGAGCGCTTGATCGAGAGCGCGGAGGTGGAGCGCACGGCTTACGTGGAGCAGATCGAGGAAACGGAAGCCCGCATGGAGGAGTTGAGGGTTCGGCTCTGGGCGGCGGAGGACCAGTTGACCTCGGCGGACGCGGCGGTGGCGGTAAGCCGGGATGCCTTCACGGGCCTCAGCCGCCGGGTCAGGCTCATGGACGCCGAACTGGCCAAGACCAGGCTGGATCAGCGGGTCACCGGGGAGTCCCTCCGGGAGCGAACGGTCGAGATGTACATGAGCAGCGCGACCGGGATCAACTCCCTGTTCGCGGGCGCCTGGGATCCGGAGTCCAATTCGATCAGGCTCGAGTATTCGCGCCGCCTGCTGGAGGACACGGAGTTGCTGCTGCATTCGCTCGAGATCCTGGAGCGTCAGGAGGTGACCCGCCAGGAGGAACTGGTCCGGGAACAGGAGCGCGAGGCGGAACTGCTCACCCGGCTGGAGGCGGAGCAGGCCCTGGCCGAGCAGTATCGAGCGGAGGTGGCGTCGGCGCGGGAGCAACTCGGCGAGGAGTTGATTAGGCAGGAGGAGCTGCTCGCCGAGGTGATCGGCGAGATCGAGGACCATGAGGATCACGTGGCTGCCCTCGAGGCCGAGTCCAAGAGGATCGAGCTCGAGATCCTCCGGCGCCAGGTCCGGGAGGGGCGGGCGCCGGGCGTGCTGGCCTGGCCGGTGGGCGGCGCGCTCACCTCACCCTACGGGTGGCGCATCCATCCCATATTCGGCGATCGCCGCCTGCACACCGGTATCGACCTGCGAGGCAGCACCGGGGAGCCCATCCACGCCGCCGCCAACGGCACGGTGATCCTGGCGGGGACTTGGGGAGGTTACGGGCGGACCGTGGTGGTGGACCACGGCGGGGGCCTGTCGACGCTCTATGCCCATGCGTCCCGGATTGCGGCGAGCGAGGGCGAGGAGGTGCTGGCGGGCGAGGTGGTGGCGTATGTCGGATGCACCGGTTTTTGCACCGGCCCCCACCTGCACTTCGAGGTGCGGGAAGTGGGTAGCCCGGTGGATCCGATGCTCTACCTCCCACGCTGATGGCCTGCCTGAAGCAACTCGGAGAGAGGTCGTGAAGCAGGAGAAGAAGAACCGGGGTTCGGTTATCGCCGCCAACCGCCGAGCGCGGTTCGACTACGTGTTCGACGAGGAGTACGAGGCGGGCATCGTGCTGACCGGCTCCGAAGTCAAGAGCCTGCGAGCGGGCCAGGTCCAGTTGCGAGAGGCCTACGGCCTGGTACGGCGGGGCGAGGTGTGGCTGGTTGGGATGCATATCGCTCCCTACGAGATGGCCCGGCACGGCGGCCACGAGGCCAAGCGGGAGCGCAAGCTGCTCCTCCACAGCCGGGAGATCGACCGGATCAACAGTCGCGTCCAGGAGCGGGGTCTCACCATCGTGCCGATCAGGATGTACTGGAAGAACGGGCGGGTCAAGGTGCTGATCGGCATCGGCCGGGGGTCCCGCCGATACGACAAGCGGCAGAAACTGAAGGCTCGTGAGATGGAGAGGGAGGCCCGCCGGGCCATGTCGGATCGGGGCCGGTCGAGGTGAGCAAGGCCGCTTGTCACGGGACGGGTGTAGACTGATCGAACAATCTCCATTGGGGGTGAACAGGTTTCGACGTCGGTAGTAGAGGTGCCGGAAGCGAGCCGAGGTCACCGGAGTCCTCGTTAAACAGCCGGTAACAACCATAAGTGCCAAGCCAAACCTTGCACTGGCTGCCTAGAGAAAGGTAGCCCGTCCCCCGGAGGGGTTCCTGCCCCCTTCGGAGTGGGCGTCGCTTAGCAGGATGGACTCTCCGGGATGCCCGGACCGGAGGGTCGAGATCAATCCGGGTGTAGGGCGGACGGTCACTCGCCGATGGAGTCCGACCGCCTGAAGGCTCGCCATCGGCTGCGCTCGGAGAGGCCGCCACCGAAGTACCGACGGACCGGGGTTCGATTCCCCGCACCTCCACCTTTATTTGCTATTTATTCCCTGGTCAGAGCCATGTTTGGA